>JAOUOQ010000192.1 GCA_029880275.1 Candidatus Aminicenantota bacterium
AAAAGCTGGATAAAGGAGTTCAGCCTCCTGGCAAGAGACTGGGGCAGCTTCAAAGCCTTCGGAGCGGTGAACAGCCAGGGAGAAGTCCATCTGGCGGTTGGCGATGTGGATGCCGACAGCCTGGATGAGATTGCCGCCGGTCAGGGCGAAGGGGCAAAGTCCTGGGTGAAGTTATTTGAGGTGGATGGCTCCATCATCAGTACCTTCAAAGCCTTCGGAGCATCAAACACCAATGGTGAGCTCCATCTGGCCATAGGCAACTTTGATGCTGACACCGCTGATAACGAGATAGCCATAGCCCAGGGTGAAGGGGGGCAGTCGTGGGTGAAGACCTTTGAGACCGATGGAACCCTCATCACCGCCTTCAAAGCCTTCGGTGCGGCCAATGCTCAGGGTGAGGTTCATCTGGCAGCCGGCGACCTGGAGAACGCCGATGGCATTAGCGAGATAGTGGCCGGTATGGGCGAAGGCGGCAGCTCCGTGGTGAAGATATTCAACTATGACGGAACCGTCATCTGCTCCTTCGCAGCATTTGATTCTACCGATAACCCCGGCGGTGAGGTGCGTCTGGCAGTGGGCAACTTTGATGCCGATGCTGATTTGGAGATAGCCGCATCCACCGGATACAATGGTGGCAACCTGGTCCGGCTGTTTGACAAAGACGGCACCTCAATTGGGGAGTTTACCGCCTTTGGCATGGGCGGTAATCCCAATGGTGATGTGCAAATAACTGCCGCTGATATAGATAACGACGGCATTGATGAGATACTCTGTGCCCACGGCGAGGGAGGTGTCTCCCAGGTCAAGGTGTTCAAGGCTGATGGCACTTCCATCCTCAGCTTCAAAGCTTTCGGTGGGGTAAACGCCCAGGGTGAGGTGCACTTAGGCAGGAGCAACTATTGAAGAAAGAGCTTTAAAATATATCTGATGGGTATTTTAAAATAACAGTGTAAAAACCGTATTTACATTTGGCTCGGAGTGAACGCTGATTGACCCTTTGTGCAAACGCATAATCTGACGGGACAAGCTGAGTCCGATGCCCGAACCGCCTTCTTTGGTCGAAAAAAAGGGAATAAATATTTTCTCCAGGTTTTCCTGTGGTATTCCAGGACCGTTATCAATAACCTGGATGATGATTCTTCCTCGTTCATCAAGCGAGCCGCTTAATTCAATCTTTGCATTCTTCTGTCCCTCTACCGCTTGAAGGGCGTTGAGAAGAAGGTTTATCAAAACCTGTTCCATGAGCTCTGGGTCGGCGATGAGTTCAAGACCTTGAGGCTCTATGTGAGTTTTAAAACTAACCGCTTTCTCTGCGATGTGTGACTGCATGAGCTTTTCTACTCGAGTGAAGAGCTCGTTCACAGAGAAAATATGAAACTTTGGCTTTGGTAGTAAGGTGAGGTTTCTGTAAGCATCCATAAAATGAAGCAATCCCTGACTTCTTTTCTGGATGGTGTGGAGTGCTTGATAAATATCGTTCGAGCTTTCGGATGCTTTTTCTTTTTCAAACTCAGGGCTTTCGAATCTTTCCTGGATTAGCTCATTTATGGTGGAAGCAAGAGAAGCTATGGGAGTGACGGAGTTCATTATCTCATGAGTGAGGACGCGTATGAGCCTTTGCCAGGCTTCTATTTCTTTTTCTTCAAGCTCGCTGTGGATATTCTGGATGGAAACCAGAGAATATTTTTGTCCGCGGAGCTTGAATTCAGTGGCATAAAGAGATAGATGCAAAGGCTCATTATTGTTTTCCAGTTTGACCAGAGCTTTTTCTTTTGGCTTCAGACGAAAAAGCGTATCTACCAGAGGCTTGCTTAAAGATTCAAGGGAGTTAATGTTTTTGAGACGGGGTACTTTTAGCAGCCGTTTTGCGGCGGTGTTAACCAGCTCCACTTCTCCATCTGGTTGAAAGGCGATTAAGCCAATGCCCACATGTTGAACCACAGTCTGTAAATATCGATAGTGCTCTTCTTTTTCACTCCTTGTTTTTCGAAATGCATTCATAACCTCAGTGAATGCCTTATTTAGAGCATCAAAAGATGAACCCAACTTGTTATTTTTAAATGTTTGGGAAAAATCGCTATACTCGATGGATTGAAAAAAACGGGCCAGGTCTCTGTTTGTCTTTTCTACATAATGAATTAGCGAATAGATTTGGTAGAGAATAAAAGCTCCTATTATGTAAAGTGCGGCATATTGAGTTGTTTTAAAGAGAAAATAGAAGAAACCGCAGAGCGTTGCTCCTAAAAGGAGAACGCGGATAATGCAGTTTACTCTAAACGATTTATAAACCATATTTTTCCAATCTGCGGTATAAGGCGGTTCGTGTAAGCCCTAATTCCCTGGCTGCGTTGCTGATATTGCCTCCATGTTTGCTTAAGGCTTTTCGGATCAATGCCCTTTCAGCTTCTTCCAAATTGTAATTTTCCAGAGCCAATTTCTCTTCCTTAATCTCGGGAGAAGGGAAGAAGAAGTCCGAAGGGTTCAATACCTTAGATTCGCTCATGATAACCGCTCGCTCAATGGCGTGCTGCAGCTCCCTGACATTTCCCGGCCAGCGATATTTTTCGAGCTTTTTCAGAGTTGCTGCGGTAATTCTCTTTACTGGCTTATTATATTTTTTGCAGTAGATTGTTAAAAAATGGTCCACCAGAAGGGGTATATCTTCAGTCCGCTCACGCAGGGGAGGCAAGTGGATTTCCACGGTGTTGATACGATAGAGGAGGTCTTGACGGAACTTGTTTTGCGACACCATTTCATGGATAGGTCTATTGGTGGCGCAGACGAGACGGACATCGATGGTGACCGGTCGGTTGGAGCCAAGTCGGGTTACCTGGCGATTTTCCAAAACTGTCAGCAGCTTGGCCTGGAGTGGTAGGGGAAGATTGCCGATTTCATCGAGAAAAAGGGTGCCTCCCGAGGCGATCTCAAATCGTCCCGCCCGGTCTTCCCTTGCGTCCGTGAAAGCGCCCTTGACATGACCGAAGAGTTCACTCTCAAATAGAGTCTCACTCACCGCACCCATATCAACGCTAATAAACACCTCTTCGGCACGGGGTGATTGGCGGTGGAGTTCGCGGGCTACCAGTTCTTTTCCTGTACCATTCTCTCCGAGGATTAAAATGTTAACATCGGTTTTGGCGACCTTTTGGATGATGTCAAACACCTTCTGCATGGCTCCGCTTCGGCCTATGAAATCATGAAAAGGCTGGTCAAGGTCGGCGCTCAGTTGTTTCTGCCGCGAGCGAAGATTATAGGCTTCGATGCGGGTTTGCCGAAGATTCATAGCTACAGATAAGGTGGCCAGAAGCTTCTCATTTTGCCATGGTTTGAGCACAAAATCCGTAGCTCCCTCCTTAATTGCGCGGACAGCCAACTCGACATCACCGAAAGCCGTAATCAGCACGACCACCGCAGAGGGGTCAATTTCGTGAATCTTATCAAGCCAGAGGAACCCCTCTTGACCGCTGGTGGCTCCTTTGGCGAAATTCATATCCAAGAAGATGACATCGTAGGTATCGTTTTTAAGAAGCATGGGAATCGATTCTGGATTTCTATGAGTGTGAACCTGGGCCACATGCTGCTTAAGAAACAGGCGTGCAGCCTGGAGAATATCTTCATCGTCATCAATGATGAGTATCTTCCCCGTCTTTTTATTCATGGGACTGTCCTTTAAGGCACTACTAATTTTCCTGGAGCATTAATATGATAAGTATAAGCATTC
>JAOUOQ010000193.1 GCA_029880275.1 Candidatus Aminicenantota bacterium
AGACGATGGTGATCGACTCGGGTCGAACAATAATACGCTCTGCGAATCTTTCCAGCCCCTCAGGAAAAACCTCATTCTCAAGCCTGAATGACAGGTGCAAATCGTGCGCTATCTTAAAGGGGTAGACCCAGACCTCCATGACCCCATTCTCAAATCCCAGCACTGCTGCCCGACGCCCCGTGCAGTCGAAAAACCTTTGGGGCTGCGCTCCCCTTTGCAGCTCTATCTCGCTTGGCGGGATGGGAAATTTACCCAGCGGAAGTTCATCACACCAGAGGGGCAAGCCCGTGAAGAGCAGAAGGCAGATAATAAGGCACCCTCTGAAAACCAGGGAAAGGAAAATTCTTATCATCACTTACACCACTTTAGTCGCCCAATAATTTTCGGCTTCTATCTAATTATTAGATGACCTCATTTAGCCAAAGGGTTTATCAATAGCGGTGGCCATGCTATTGCCCAGAACTTCACATCCCTCCTCGGTGACGACGACATTGTCCTCCAGGCGCACGCCAAACTCCCCGGGGATATAGATTCCCGGTTCGACAGTAAAGACCATGCCCTTCTTCAGAGGAAGGGTGTTTCCTTCCACCATATAGGGGGGTTCGTGCCCCTTAAGTCCAAGGCCATGACCGAGTCGATGAGTAAAAAATTTGTAGCCCGGACCATAGCCAGACTCCTCTACCACCCTTCGAGCAGCCCGGTCGAGTTCCTGACAGGCTACGCCGGGGCGAATCACCTCAATAGCCGCCTTTTGAGCTTTGCGCACCGTCTCCCAGACATCTTTCACTTTCTCACTGGGCTCTCCAAAGGTGATGGTGCGAGTTATATCAGAGGAATAATTATCGAGCCGACAGCCGCCGTCCACCAGAATAACACTCCCTTCTCTCAGCGAATACGTCGCTATAGTCCCATGTGGTGAAGAAGATGCTGGTTCAAAGCTTACCCAGCCTCCACCTCTGGCGCCCAGCTTCCCGATGGCTGAAGAGATTTTCTGGCTTAGCTCGCCCTCGCTTATCTTCGGGTGAATGGTTTTGAAAGCAGCCTTATACCCTTCGATGGTGACCTCCACCGCGCGGCGGATTAGGGCTATCTCCTTGGGCTCCTTTACCATCCTCAGCTCATTGGTGACGACATCGGCATTCCGATATTTAGCCTGAGGGACCGCCTGGGCAAGACGGTAATAGTACCAGTAGGGGAGGTCTTCATCCACTCCGATAAGCCCCCTGTCTATCCCTTTCTCGCGCAGAATCTCTCCTGCCAGCTTAAAGGGGTCCTCATCCTCCTCCCACATGCGGATGTCCTCTTCCCCATATTTGATACTTTCCTTTGCCCGACCCAGCTCAAAAGCCGGGCAGATAATAGCCGGCGCCCCTTCTCGGGGAAGTAGCGTGGCAAAGAGCCTGTCGCCGCCGCCCATATTTATACCGGAAAAATAATAGAGGTTAGTACTCCCGCTGAGAAAAAGAGAATCAATCCCCTCCCTCCGCATAATAGAGCGAGCTCGGTTGTGGCGATTTGCAAAGTCCAGCTTCTGGATTGGCTGGATATCGCCGGTCATAGAGGTCAAACCAGCGAAGGGTTCCTGACTAACTTCAGAAGTGGGAGCCTGACAGCGAGACAAGGCAACCGAACCAAAAGCAGCCACTCCAGCCCACTTTATAAAGTCTCTTCGATCAGTGCTCATTCGTCAACCTCCTCTCTAATGGTTAATTTCTCCAAATGCATCCTTCGTTATATAAAAGCTCTCTGTGCTGTATAATAGCATACAAATGAGCAGTGTTGAAGGGAGATAATTCAGCCAGGGGGAGATGGGACTGATTATTATTACTGTTAACCTCACCAATAAAATCTGCAGCTGAAAATTGCTCATTTTAAACGGGAATTGGACACCATAGGGACACAAAAACCTTTCTTCAAAATTGAAGGAAAATAATCCTTAGCTGCAGGATTCAATTGAATATTGAACAGAAAAGAATTATCACGCCGGTCTCGAAGCTCATGGCTTCCCTCGGCGGTCTCCTTCCCTCTTTCATGCTTATCGTGGGGAGTCTTCGGTGCATGATTATCATGCTGCGGCAGGAGCTAAGATTGAGAGTTGACACCATTTAAAGGGTTGTTTTCTCTAAGGTATATGGCGACGATAAAGCTTTTACTAATAATGAGATGCATGCTGTCGCCCGATACTCTGAGGCAAAAGTAGGCGTGCCCGCGCCTAACTCTTGCTCCACACACACAAAGCTATCTCAATTTTTTTCCTTTATACACAGCGGGTTGCCAACAGCGACAGGTCCTGCTCTTAGGGGTATAAGCATACACCTATCAGATGAGATTTGATGCTAAAGACGCTTTTTGTATTCTTTACTGGCAACGATATTTAAGGTAGGAGCCCCGCAAAGAGCTTCTGCTTATCTTTCTGCTACCTAACGTTCTTTCGGTCCTTTTCCAGTTAAGAGCCAATTAATATTTGTATTTGTCTTTTCTGCCAATTTTTTCAAAAACGCGCCGCGGGGCATTCTACCTTTTAGGTAATTATCTATAGTCTGCCTATTCTCGCCAATCATGCGGGCAAATTTAGCAACATTAGGACCAACTATTTCCCTGAGTCTGGTTTTAATATTACTCATGGTAACCGTCCATATGAAGTGCTTTTTTGTTTAACACAATATAATGTGCTAAACTTAAGTTGGCTTGCCCATGGAGGCAGTGATGAGATTAAGGGACTATATATTAAAAAAGCCCTTATTTAAACCCAAGATAAGCAATGGATTATCCCCTCTACACACATTGCCTCCTTGTGGCAAACATTTAAGTGTATCTCCCCTTAAGTTACGAATTATATATATAACATAATTTAAGCAGCAAAGCAAGGTCTAACAATAAAAATCTTTGTTATTATCTTTTGAATTAAAAATAAATCTGAATAAATAAAAATAGCCCCTCCAAAATTATAGAATTATGTCTCTCTATTTTTCAAAAAGAATTTATATTCAATAACTTTCATTAGCAGCATAATAAGATTCATGAATAAATTCTAATAGTTACCTTTTAAACTAATCAATCTCCTCCTATTTACATATCAGTTTTCTGTAAAATAGTTGCTATCTAAACTCATTTACAGTAAAAAATCGCATATTTTCTCTTGACAAATACAAAATGCGATGATACTATAATTTTGTTAATAATAGAAAATAAAGTAAGGAGTTACTTATCATAGAAACCCGGGGGCGAGGTAGAGACTCCACTTCCATGCCTTTTCCCGCCTCAGAGCAACGAGCAAAGACTATCTCCCTCCGGGTTAAATTCTTATCACATATCATTATTTGCGCAGTAATTTAATTTTTAATAGGAAAAATATTTAAAGATATTTCGAGTAGTAAAAATAAGCAATTATTGATAGCTCAACCATTTTCTCCAACCATTTAGTAAACTTAGAAGAATTGTTGCCAGCTGTTTCTTTTTGTCTAAACTCAACATCATTCGCGATTCATGACAATAATCTGCATATTTTCTTTTTTCTTGACATTTTAAGGTATGATGAGCTATAAATATAAAAGCTTATAAACTAAATAAGGGGGTGTAATGTACAAGATTAATCTAAAGATTATTAAGAAGCTTTTACCTCTGGGCTTTATCCAGCATTTATTGTCATTTACCATAAGATTTGCTGGGGAAGCAGCCTGTGGTTTTTTTTATCTCCCAGCGAGAGAAGGA
>JAOUOQ010000194.1 GCA_029880275.1 Candidatus Aminicenantota bacterium
GAATTTTTCAAGATTATTCGTCCGGTTCAGCTGGTCGCTTTCAGCACCTGCTCCAGCAACGCCACCCTTCCCATTAACCTCAAGGTCACTCAGGAGGAACTCAAAGTATCCAAAGATATTGCCAGCTTTGTGCTCCCCTTGGGGGCGACTGTCAATATGCACGGCACCGCCATCTATCACGGAGTCTCCGCACTGTTTATCGCCCAGGTCTACGGCATCGACCTTAGCTTTTCCAGCCAGATTATGGTTGTGCTCACTGCTACTCTGGCGTCCATAGGATGCGCCGGGGTGCCGGGTATCGGGATGATAACCCTCACCATTGTGCTTACCGCAATAGGAATACCGGTGGAGGGAATAGCCCTTGTTATGGGAGTGGAACGGATACTCGATATGTGCCGCACGGTGCTCAATGTCACCGGGGATTCTACCTGCGCAGTGTTCGTCGCCTGGTCGGAGGGTTCCCTCAATTGGAAAGCTGCCGGAGCGAGAGCCTCTTCCAGGAAAAAGTAGCTCCCGCATTTGTAGAGAGCTAATCACAGTGTGATAGCACCCTCCACTTAAAAAGCCTCTTTTCTTTTTATGATATAATTGTGTCTAAGAGATTTTTCATTAAATTGAGCAAGGATTCATAGATAGTACAGCAAGAGGGTCTGGGAATCTTTATGTAAAAATTAGGAGCTTACTTATATGTCTGTCGCCATCGTGCTTAAGATAATCCTGTTAGCCGCTCTGCTCTTCCTCTCGGCTACCTTTTCCGGCTCGGAGACAGCCCTTTTCTCCTTGCGGAGATGGCGGGTGCATCGGCTCTCAAGTGAAGGGCTCAAATGGGCTCATGTGGTAAAGAGATTCCTGGAAGATCCCAAGCTCATCCTCATTACCATTCTGGTGGGCAACGAGATGGTCAATGTCGCCTCTTCCAACCTGGCAGCCAGCTTACGCAGGGAACTATGGGGTGGGGCGGGGCAGGTAGGGATATTTATCGGCATCGGAGTGATGACCTTCCTGCTTTTAATATTAGGGGAGATAACCCCCAAGACCATTGCCATCAACTACCCGGAGCAGTTTTCCCATCGGACAGCGTCCTTCCTGAATCTGTTTTCCTTAGTTGTGCGTCCGGTAGCCAGAGCTCTCAACTCCCTTACCGGGCTCCTCACCAGAAAGGGACCGGGAGGGAGAGCTCTGGAGCATTTCACTTTTACCGAAGAGGACTTTAAAGCCTTGCTGAAGGTAGGAACAAAGGAGGGGAGCCTGCACCCTGAAGAGCTAAACATCATCAGGGGAGTCTTCAGGCTTAATGATGCCCAGGTGAAGGAGGCTATGGTCCCTCGAACCGATATGGCAGCCATACCCTACGACTATCCTCTGACCAAAGCGCTTAGCTTTGCCAGGAAGACTAAATTCTCCCGTATCCCCTGCTATCGTGCGAGCCTTGATGACATCGTCGGCATCCTCTATGTGAAAGACCTGCTGAGCCTCCGTTACCACCTCATTTCACCTCAGAGTCTTTCTCAGCTTATGAAGCCAGCCATGTTTGTCCCCGCTCATCAGCGGCTCCTCAGCCTTATTCGGCAGATGCAGCAGAGGCAGACCACTATAGCTATCGTCCTTGATGAGTACGGAGGAACAGCCGGATTGGTTACCCTGGAAGACCTCCTGGAGGAGATGATGGGGGAGATAGAGGATGAGTTCGATGTGCCCACCAGTTATGCCCGCAAGCTGGGGAAAAACCTCTACCTGTTCAAAGCCAAGACGCCCCTGCGGGAGTTCAATCGCAGGATGGGAGTTCGCTTGAAAGCGAGGTACACCCATACTCTGGCTGGATATGTACTGGAGCTGATGGAGAGAGTTCCCCGCCAGGGGGAAAGTGCAGAGGATGAGGCTTTCGTCTACCGCATAACAAAAATGTCCGGTCCCCGGATTTTAACCATAACGGTAAAGAGGAAAATCTCTGAGAAAGAGGGAGGCTAAACTTTGTCCCTTTGGTTCCTTCTCCTCATAATAATAGGGTGCCTGACTCTGGAGGGATTTTTCTCCGGCTCGGAGATAGCCCTGGTATCAGCTCGAAGAGCCCGGCTGACGCATCTGGCTGAGAGGGGGTCTCGCTCGGCTAAGAAAGTTATTCGGTTGATGAGAGAGCCTCAGAGGTTGCTGAGCACCACGCTTATGGGGACCAACCTTTGCACGGTAACTGCCACCTTTGCCGCCAATGAGCTCTTTGCCCGACTGTGGGGAAAGGAGTATGCCTGGCTGGCTCTGCTGGTGATCTTCCCTTCCACCCTCATCCTGGGGGAGGTAATCCCCAAAACCCTTTATCGCATGCGGGCGACCAGCATAGCATTAATAGTAATATATCCCCTCCATCTCTTCCGATTCCTCTTCTATCCCGTAGCATCTATTGCCTCTCTATTAGCTCGCGGGTTAACCTATCTGCTCACCTTTTCGGGAGGGAAAAGATACCCTTACATCACTAAAGAGGAATTGAAGCTGGTAATTTCCACTGAGCCTCCTCATGATGTGACCCCCGATGAAAGCCGCATGGTCTATCACCTCCTTAGCCTTTCCGCCACCAAGGCTGGACAAGTTATGACCCCTTTATCTCAGGTGGCCATGGTCAGCGATGAAACCAGCCCGAGGGAGGTGGTTCAACTCATCCATGGAAGTGGATTCTCCCGCATACCTGTTTATAAGGGAAAGAGGAGCAATATGATAGGGATTGTACATGCCAAAGACCTTATTAGAGCTTCTGCCTCCGTCCTCCAGCAAGAGAACCTCGCTCCATTCATCAGGGAGGGGTTTGAGGTATCGGAGAAGACTAAAATAGACAAGCTCCTCAAGCTCCTGCAAGCCAGGAAGATGGAGACAACCTTTGTGGTTAACAAAAAAGGTGAGGCAGTAGGTGTAGTGACTCTGGAGGATATTTTGGAAGAGGTGGTGGGAGAAATTGCCGATGAGTTTGATCACCATCCACCATCTCGCCCCCTCTCCCCAGCTTCCGATTAGCCCTCAGGTGACGATAACCTTCACAAATTTTCTCTTCCCCACTTTGAGGAGGTATTGGCCGGGGGCGGAGAGGTCGAGCTCCTGCTCGGGGTTGGTGACCTTATCTCCGTTGATATAGACGCCTCCTTGTGCAATCAAGCGCCGGGCTTGGCTGTGAGAGGAGGTCATCCCCAGCTTGGTAAGGAGCTTCGGCAGCCAGATGGGCTTGGGGCTGGAGGGGATGTTCCTTTCCTCTATGGTAGTTGGTGCCTCTTTGAGTTTAAACACCCGGTCGAACTCTCGGGCAGCTTCCTCTGCCTGTGCCGAGTCGTAGAAATCGGTGATTATGAGTCTTGCCAGCTGAGCCTTGAGCTCACGGGGATTCACCCTCTCCTCCTTCACCTGCTTTCTCATAGCCTCAATCTGGCTGAGAGGGATATTGGTGCACAGTTCATAGTAGCGGAACATCAGCTCATCAGATATCGACATCACCTTACCGAAAATCTCCTCAGGGAGCTCCTCTATGCCAATATAATTATCCAGGCTTTTGCTCATCTTTTCCTTTCCGTCGAGCCCCTCCAACAGCGGGGTGATAAATACCACCTGGGGGGGTTGTCCGAACTCTCGCTGGATATCCCTCCCTACCAGAAGGTTAAACCGCTGGTCGGTGCCCCCCATCTCTACATCCGCTCGCAGTGCTACGGAATCATAAGCCTGGGCT
>JAOUOQ010000001.1 GCA_029880275.1 Candidatus Aminicenantota bacterium
CTTCCTCAACTCCCTCCCCCCCTGCCACCTCATCAAAGGAACAAAGGAACAGGTAATCAAAGCCTTAACCAAATTTTTCAGATGAAAAACCTCCTGAAAATGAGCTATAATAATAAGTGA
This sequence comes from Candidatus Aminicenantota bacterium, assembly GCA_029880275.1. Classification (GTDB taxonomy): domain Bacteria; phylum Acidobacteriota; class B3-B38; order Guanabaribacteriales; family B3-B38; genus Guanabaribacterium. The sequence goes on from JAOUOQ010000001.1 coordinate 121, forward strand.
TAACCGTTTTATGTTGAGGGAATGATAATGGTGATAGTCATTAAATTCAGAAAAAAATTCTGGCGGCGGATAACTTTCACTTTGCCGCTGCTGACCGTGGTGCTTCTCTGGGCGGTAATGTTTGCCGGGCAGACCGAGGTAGAGCGGTTCGCCAGCCCTTCGGCGGCGTTCGAGTGGTATAAGGACTGCGCCCGCCGGGGCGACACCAGGGGTTATGTGGAGTGCCTCACAGCGGAGTCTAAAGAACTCATAGGGAGCCCTCCACCGCCGGCGGATTTACTCAAGCAGGAATACCAGTTTCTGGCTGAAAAGAAATACAAGGTTGAGCTCAGCGAGGAGTGGGCGATAATCATCTTCCTGGACGATACTCAAAAAGAGCCCCCTTACCTACTCAAGCAGGAAGATAACCGGTGGAAGATAGACCTTGTAGGGATGAGCGAAAGCATTTTATTTGATGAAAACCAGCACTGGTATATCAAGGGGAAAAGCGAGGTTATCAACCCTCCCGCAGGTTAAAGGGAATCAACAAAAAGGATACAGGTTCTTGTTTGAAGGAATAATCTTTGACCTGGACGGGACAGTCACCAAGCCCTACATAGATTTTCCTGAGCTGAAGCGGAAGATCGGCATCCCTCCCGACCAGCTCATTCTGGAGCACATGGCGACCCTGGAAGGTGCCCAACTGGAGCGCGCCGACCGCATACTGGAGGACTGCGAGCGAGAGGCGGCGGAGAACTCCGTGCTCAACGACCACTTCCGGGAGGTGTGGTCTTATCTGAAAAAGCAGGGGATAAAAACCGCCATCCTCACCCGCAACTCCCGCACCTGCGTGGACATGGTGATGCGAAAGCACCGCCTTTCCTTTGACCTGGTGGTCACCCGAGAGGACGCCCCACCCAAACCCTCGGAGGCTCCGGTGCTGCTTATAAGCCAAAGGCTCAGCATACCCCCTGATAAGCTCCTCCTCATCGGGGATGTCAAATACGATATCTGGGCGGGCAAAGCCGCCGGAGTGAAGACCGTGCTCCTCACCAATGGCAAGGAGCCCGACCCCTCGGCAGGGGCTGACTGGACTATAAACTCCTTCCATGAGCTTATTCCCATTCTGGAGAAAGAGAGGCAAAAACAGGAGGGCTAAGGGCTCAACCTCTTTATCTCCTCCACTATGCGGTGGAGAATCTCACTCGCCTTTCCTTTGATAAAGATGTCGCTCACCTCATAGGTGAGGCGGCTTTCTTCGGGGTTTATCTCTATGATAATGGCGTTATGCTGTCTGGCAAGGACGGGCATCAGGGAAGCGGGAAAAATCTGGACGGAGGTGCCAATCACCAGCATGCAACCGCACTGCTGGCTCTTTTCCACCGCCTGCTGGTAGGCATCGTGGGGGAGGGATTCGTGAAAGAAGACCACATCCGGGCGGAGTATCCCCCCGCACCGGCAGCGAGGGGGAATCTCCTCGATAAGACTCTGGCTCACCCGGTGCCTCTTGCCGCACTTCAGGCAGATTAGCCAGCGGTTATTTCCGTGCAGCTCAATAACCTGTTGACTGCCCGCCCTCTGATGCAGGCTGTCTATATTCTGGGTAATGACTACGGACAGATGCCCCATAGCTTCCAGCTCCGCCAGAGCTATATGAGCGAGGTTAGGCTGAGCCTCCATAGTAATCTGGGCGAACTCCTTCAGCATCTTCCATACCCTGGCGGGGTTCTCCATAAAGGCATGGATGGTGGCATACTCCTCGGGGTTGTATCTGGACCAGATTCCATCCTTTCCTCTAAAGGTGGCGATGCCGCTCTCAGCCGATATGCCAGCCCCCGTGAGGGCAATTACCGGGGGGTAGCCTTTTATGATGGCAGCCGCCCGCCTTATTAAATCCTCCATAATTACACCGTTTTACCTGCTAAAAGCGATAGTATCCGCAGAACCTCCTTTTTGATAACCAGAGGGTCATTCACTTCGGGGCGGAGTTTCCATAGATGCTCCCTGCCAACTGGAGACTCTCCCGACTCATAAAGCTTCTGCCAGAGAAGGGCTGCCTCCCCACCGGTGCACGCTATGGGGATGAGGGGCTTTCCCTCCCCAACGGCGAAGCTTATCTCCTGACGGGTCCCCTCCCCACCCCCGATGACGATAAATATATCGGCTATTTTCACCAGCTCCCTGCGGCGTTCTTCCCAGTTTTTGCCCCGATGGAGGGTACGCCCGTAGGGATGGCTCGGCTGGAAACCGTGAGGCACCACAGAGGTTATGCGGTCAAGGGGGGGTTCACCCATGTTTTGTAGATGCCGATAAGCTCCCCGGGAAGCCTCCTCCCCTGCCCCGGAAACTCCTCCGGTGAATAGCTGGTATCCATGGGCTGCGATAGCATCGCCTAAAGCATAGGCAATCAGAGATGCTTTTCGGGATGACAATTTCCTCCCACCGAGAACCGCTATTTTAGGGGTCATCTCCCTAAGGGATGCCAGAAAATAAATAATAGCAAAACAATAAAGAGAATAAGAAAGCCTCGGCGATATTTTCCCCGTCGCAGCAGAAAATTGATCGCCAGGTAAAAGCAAAAGAACTCCCCGGTAATAAGGTAAAGAGGGAAGCTTACTTTATAGTAAGCCGCCTTCTCCTCACCAGATAGAAGGAGGACAAAGGGAGAAAAGATAAAGATGAACAACAGGGCTCCCAGAAATGACCAATCAACAAGAGAGTTGAAGAGAACAAAGGAGCTTCTGTTTAGCACAAGCCCAACAATGAGAAATAGCGCAGCCATTATGGTAAAGAGCAAAGGGGGTTTAAGAGAAAATCCCTGCAGGAGGTCAGTAATGAGGGAGAGGCGAAGCGAACGGGAGATGACGAAAATAAACCCCAGACTCATTGCTGCCGTGCCGTAATCCTTTGCCAGTAGCGCCCCTTTTTTTATTATGAACAAAACCAGAATCAAACATCCTGCCAGGGCTAATCCTATATAATCCTCCTTTAAAAGCTCCCCTCCCTGGAGACCAAAAGAGAGGAGAGCTGCCGAGAGAGAAGCAAAAAGGAGGAGGTCTATTGCCTTCTTCGCCTTTAAGCTTTCCATTTCATTCCTTGTGGGAAAATTATTTAGAGGTGTCAGCTAAACTGGTATACAGCCCTTGCACTGCGTCTATATCCGCTCCCGCTGACTCATAGCAGTAAATGTCGGGGACCTGGGTTCTCTGCTTATCCTTTACAAAGACATATCTTATCGCCTTATATCCAGACTCTTTTATATCAAACTCGCAGTATTGATCGAAGCCCCCTCCGGGCTTGCCGCAATTTTTACTGCCCAGAGATACAAATTCTTCGATCATCGATGGGCTAACCCACACCTCCAGAGCCTCGTAAGATACCGATTGATACACCCTGATGTCATTTCCCGAACCATCAGCTACCGGCAGAGACATTCGGAGCATGATGCTCCCATCTATGCCCAGCGATACGAAGCCGTAGTAGTTGCGAGATCCGCGAACGAACTCCCCCGCATTGGGGGGGCCCAGAGCTTCAGAGGGGTCGGTATATCTATTTATCCCCTGGCAGGTTATATTCGCCCCCGCTACCTCTTGCCCATAAAGATTGTCGACTCTTATGGCTTCTTTGTTGGTAGAAAAGTTTGTGCACCCTGATAAAAAAATTATAAGGAGAATAGCTATTAAGAAGAAATGAAAAGAGGTCTTCTGAAATTTCTTTCTCCAGTAGTAAAGGTTTTTCTTCATTTTTGTTCTCTCGTACTAATAAAAAGCTTATCATCCGCAGTCTACCGGGTTACCAGGGTAACCGCTCCCTTGCCGAACATCTCCTCCAGCCGGTCTATGAGCTGCTTTGTCGGATTGACCTTAATGTAAGCGTTCGGCTTGATAGATAGTTGGAACTTCTGAGGTTGCACCAGCTCAAACTTTACCGAACACTCCCCACGGTTCTCTTCCAATAGTCTATGAAGTTCCTGGACGGTCTCCTCTTCCAGCATGGCAAGGGGTATGGTTATTACCATTCTTTTTGCGCTTCGTTGTCTAATCTCTCTCAGAGGGATAATCTCCGAAGCGAGCAGCTTCGCCTTATCCTCGTCGGCCTCTACTTTTCCTTTAACCAGCACCGCTTCGTCAGCCTTGAGAGAAGCCTGGAAGGCTTGAAATGTTTTCGGAAAGACGGTGATCTCTATAGAACCCACCAGATCCTCCAAGCGGACAATAGCCATCAGCTCACCCGACTTGGTCTTAAGGCGCCTGATGCGGCTGATGACCCCTCCGATGGAGGTGGTCTGGGAATCCATATTCTGATTGATATCGGCGGTGGTTGAGCTGGAGAACTCCTTCAGCTCGCTCTCAAAGCGAGTCAAGGGATGCCCGGTGATATAAAATCCCAGTGCATCCTTCTCATACGCCAGCAGCTTTCTTTCCGACCACTCTTCCATATCGGGAATGAGCTGGTTATCGAGCAAGGTTCCTTCCTGGGGCTGGAAGGTGGCAAACATGCTTATCTGTCCTTTCTCGCGCTCCTTATGGCGCCGCTGTGCGTGCTCTATAGCGCGGTCAACGATTGCGAAGAGCTGGGAGCGGCGGAGACCGAGGGAATCGAAGGCGCCGGATTTGACGAGGCTTTCTATCACCCTCTTGTTGACCAATCGGAGGTCTACCTCCTCGCAGAATCTGACAAATGAGGTGAACACCCCTAACTTCTGCCTCGCCTCTAAAATGGAATCAATAGCCGACAGCCCCACATTTTTGATAGCCGCCAGTCCAAACCTGATGCCCTCCTCCACCGCGGTGAAATCAGGCTGGCTCTCATTGATGTCCGGGGGGAACACCTTTATTCCCATCTCCCGGCACTCGGCAATATGACCGGCAAGCTTGTCTGTGTTTTCCATCTCGCTGGTGAGCAAAGCTGCCATAAACTGGAGAGGATAATGGGTTTTTAAATATGCCGTCTGATAGGCTAATAGAGCATAGGCGGTGCTGTGCGACTTGTTGAACCCATAGCCGGCGAAGTGCTGCATCAAATCGTATATCTTCTGAGCAGTCTTGACCGGGATGTTCTTCTCTTTGGCTCCTTTTAGAAATTTTTCCTTCTGAGCCCTCATCTCCTCCCGTTTCTTCTTCCCCATAGCGCGACGCAAAATGTCAGCCTCCCCCATAGTGAACCCTGCCAGCTGGCTGGCAATCTGCATAACTTGCTCCTGATAGACTATCACCCCATGGGTCTCTCCCAGAATCTCCTCCAGTTCGGGGACCTCATAAGTAGTGGCTATCTTCCCATGCTTCCTCCTGATGAACTCATCTATCATCCCGCTGCGAATAGGACCGGGGCGATAGAGAGCGTTAAGGGCAATCAGGTCGTCAAATTTTTGAGGATTGAACCTCCTGAGAATGTCCTTCATACCGGAGCTTTCAAACTGGAAGATGCCGGTTGTCCTCCCCTCAGAAAAGAGCCTATAGGTTTTGGAGTCGTCGAGGGGGAGGAGGTCAAGCTCAATTTCTTTGCCAGTGGTCTCTCTTATATTGTCAATGGTCTCCTTGATCACTGTGAGGGTGCGCAGCCCGAGGAAGTCCATCTTCAACAGGCCAATCTTCTCCAGCTCCCCCATAGCATACTGGGTAGTTATCTCATTCTTTCCCCCTTTATAAAGGGGAACATACTCGGTGAGAGGAGCGGAGGCGATGACCACCCCGGCAGCATGGGTGGAGGCGTGCCGGGTCAGCCCTTCCAGCCTGCGGGCGACTGAAAGGAGGGTCTTTACCTCTTCGTCCTTCTTCTCCATCTCTGCTAACTGGGGAACCTCTTTTACAGCTTTATCTATAGAGCTGTCGGGTTCGTAGGGAATCATCTTGGCAATGGAATCGACTTTGGAATAGGGGATATTCAATCCCCTTCCGGTATCCCTTATCACCGCCCGGGCAGCCATGGTGCCGAAGGTTATGATCTGGGACACATTCTCCCGTCCGTAGCGGTTGGTGACATAATCTATCACTTTCCCCCTCTGCCTCATGCAGAAGTCTATGTCGAAGTCAGGCGAGGAGACCCGCTCGGGATTGAGAAAGCGCTCGAAGAGGAGACCATACTGAAGAGGGTCGATATCGGTGATGTTCATACAGTAAGCTACCAGGCTGCCAGCACCTGAGCCCCGCCCGGGTCCCACGGGAATACCCTCGCGACGGGCATAGTCAATAAAGTCCCAGACAATAAGAAAATAGCTGGAAAAGCCAGTCTGCTTAACCATGAGGATTTCTTCGTCCAGCCTTTTTTTGTATTCGCTCAGGGGCACCTTCAGTCTTCCCTTGGCATCAAGCTCCTTTAATCTCTCCAGCCTTTTTTCAAATCCCTCACGAGCAATCTTCTCAAAATACTGGTCTGAAGTAGATTCCTCGGGAACATCGTAGCGAGGGAGATGATATGTAGAGGTATCCAGAAGGAGGTGGCAGCGTCGGGCAATCTCGACAGTATTACGCAGGGCTTCGGGTTGCTCGGCAAACAGCATCCCCATCTCTTCAGGGGATTTAAAATAGTACTGGTCGTTGGCAAATTTTAGCCTATCCTTATCCTGAACAGTCTTACCGGTCTGAATACAGATCAGGACATCATGGGGAAAGGAATCCTCCTGGGTTATGTAGTGGCAATCGTTGGTGGCCACCAGAGGGATGTTCAGATGCTGAGACATGCGGACTAATTCAGAGTTTACCCTCTTTTCCTCTTTAAGACCGTGGTCCTGCAGCTCCAGAAAGAAGTTGTCCTGCCCCATTATTTCCCGATACTCACGGGCGCATTGTTCCGCCTTATCTATCTCGTTACGCAGAATGTGGCTGGCTATTTCCCCCCTCAAACAGCCGCTCAGGGCTATCAGACCCTTTGAATGCTGGCTGAGGAACTCTTTGTCAATTCTGGGCTTGTAATAAAAGCCCTTCAAGTAGCCTTCAGTGGACAGCTTGATGAGATTCTTATAGCCCTCGGCGTTCTCCACCAGTAAGATCAGGTGGAAGAAGGGTTCCTCTCCAGCTTTTATTGGTCCGGTCTTCTCCAAACGGCTCTTGGGAGCCACATACATCTCGCTGCCGATTATGGGCTTTATCCCATTTTCTACACACTTCAAGTAGAAGGGCACTACTCCGAACATATTTCCATGGTCGGTAATAGCGGTGGCGCTCATCCCCTTATCAATGGTATGCTCAATGAGTTCGTTCAGGCGGATAGCCCCATCCAGGAGGCTGTATTCGGTATGGTTATGCAAATGGACAAAATCTATCTTCGGCATATTTACTCCCATTCTATTGTACTGGGAGGCTTAGAGCTTATGTCATAGACCACTCTATTGACCCCTTCAACTTCGTTTACCAGACGGCTGGAAATAGCCTCCAGCATTTGATGAGGCAGACGAGCCCAATCAGCCGTCATCCCATCCTGGCTGGTGACCGCCCGCAAAGCGACCACATTATGATAAGTGCGCTCATCCCCCATCACCCCTACCGTATGGAGGAGTAAAAGCACAGGAAAAGCCTGCCATAGCCTATCCTGCCAGCCAAACTCCTCTACTATCTCCTCTATTATCCGGTCTGCCTGCTGGAGGGTCTTCACTCTAAAGGGAGTAATCTCTCCCACAATCCTCACTGCCAATCCGGGACCCGGGAAAGGCTGACGGCGAATAAAATAGGGGTCTAATCCCATCTCCCTGGCTAACTCTCTCACCTCATCCTTGAACAGCTCCTTAAGGGGCTCAATGAGCTTTAGTTTCATTGTTGAGGGTAACCCCCCGACATTATGATGGGTCTTAATAATGGCTGAGGAGCCCCGGGAAGACCCGCTTTCTACTACATCGGGATAAAGGGTCCCCTGAGCTAAGAACTTAACTCCACCTATGCGGGCAGCTTCCTCCTCGAAAACCCTGATAAACTCTTCTCCGATTATACGCCTTTTCTCCTCCGGGTCAACTACCCCTGCTAATCGGGTGTAAAACCGGCGGGAAGCATCAATATATCTGAGGTTCATATGAAGCTTTTTGCGGAAGTCTTCTATTACCCTATGCGGCTCGCGGTATCGTAATAGACCATTGTTGACAAAAACAGAAACCAATCGTTCCCCTATTGCTTTATGGACTAACAAAGCAGTTACTGAAGAATCAACCCCACCGCTCAGGGCACAGATGACCTTGGCTTTTTTCACCTGACGGCGGATATTTTCTACCTCTTCTGCTATGAAGGACTTAGCCGTCCAGCTCTCCCCGCAGTGGCAAATGTCATGCAGAAAGTTCCTGATTATCTCTCGCCCCAAATAGGTGTGCGCCACCTCTGGATGAAACTGTAATCCATAAAGCCCCTTTTCCCGATTTTCAAAGGCAGCGACAGGTGAAGAGTCGGTAACCGCGGTTATCAGAAATCCAGGGGGTGAAGTAGCTACCCTGTCGCCATGGCTCATCCACACGGTCAGGGGGGAGGCGAGCCCTTTAAACAGAGGGCTTTCGGTTACAATTCGGAGCTCAGCCCTTCCATACTCCCGGGCTCCTGCCCTCTCCACCAATCCTCCCATATGGTGGGCTATGAGCTGCATTCCATAACATATACCAAGCACCGGGATGCCCGAGGAGAGAAGCTCTGGTGCCATTTGGCGGGCTTCATGCTCAATGACACTGCTCGGACTCCCCGAAAGGATTATCCCCTTTGGCTGGTGTGTGTTAATGCTGGTAATGGGAGTGTCGCCGGGGAGGATTTCAGAGTACACATGGCACTCCCTCACCCGGCGGGCAATGAGCTGGGTATACTGAGAGCCAAAATCGAGGATTATAATTTTGTCCCTCATCCTATTTCTCTCCACCCATTAGAATAATTCTAACAAAAAGAGCTACATCATACTCATAGGGTCCACATCTATCTGGAGGTTTTTCGTGCTAATCCTTTTGCTGCTCAGTGCTTCCAGACTCTGTTGGAGGCATCTCTTCATTCTTGTCCTGACCCTTCCTTTGAGGATGAGCTGGTAGCGATACTCCCCCTTTATCCTGGCTAAAGGTGCCGGGGCGGGACCCATAATAATAAGGGAGCTGTCCCGATGCTCTCTGAGCTGCTGGGCGAGTAGCTCTGCTTTTTTCTTAACCCTCTCTCTGTCTCTTCCTTTGACCACGAGATTTATTATAGAGGTAAACGGCGGGTATTTCATCCACTTTCTAAACTTCAACTCCTGCTTATAGAAGGAATCGTAGTCTTGCTGACAGGCGAAGCTGATGCTGTAGTGGTCGGGGTAGTATGTCTGTATGATGACCTTCCCGGGGATATCCCCTCTCCCCGCCCTCCCAGCTACCTGGGTGAGGAGCTGGAAGTTCCTCTCACTGCTGCGGAAATCTGGCAGGCAGAGGGCGGTATCGGAAGCTACCACTCCCACCAGGGTCACCTTCGGATAGTCGTGACCTTTGGCAATCATCTGGGTGCCCACAAGAATCCTTATACTCTCCTCAGCCAAGGCGGTGAGTATCTTCTCATAGGATCCTTTGCGTCGGGTGGTATCCCTATCCATCCGGCAGATGGCTTCTTCGGGGAGCATCACTTTTAGAACCTCTTCGAATTTTTCGCTCCCCTCCCCCACCATATGGAGATATTCCCCCTGACACTGGGGACATTGAACAGGTGAAAGACGGCTGTAGCCGCAGTAATGGCACATCAGGCGCTTGGGTCTCTGATGGAAGGTCAGAGCCAGGCTGCAGTGGGGGCAAAGCGGGGTGTAAGCACAGGAACGACAAAGCAGAAATGATGCATACCCCCGGCGGTTGATTAATAGCATAACCTGTTCCTTCCTGGCTAACCTCTCTTTGATAGCGTTCAGCAACTTTTCAGAAAGCAAAAACGTCCCTCCCTCCCGCTTTAATTCCTCCTTCATATCAACGATTTCCGCTTCCGCCAACTGGCGGTTGCTGACCCGTGTAGGGAGCGAAAGGTAGAGGTATTTACCCTGCTGTGCCTTGTAATAGCTTTCCAGAGAAGGAGTGGCAGAGCCCAGCAGCACCACCACTTCTTGCATCTTAGCCCTCACTATGGCTACATCTCTGCCGTTATACCGGGGAGACTCTTCCTGCTTATAAGAGGCATCGTGCTCCTCATCAACTATTATAATGCCTATATTCTGTAAAGGGGCGAAGACAGCAGAGCGGGTGCCCATCACCACCTTAGCTTCTCCCCTCTTCACCCGCCACCACTCATCCAGCCGCTCCCCTCTCCCCAGCCCGGAGTGGAGCACCGCTACTGTATTGCCCAAACAGGAGCCAAAGCGCCGACTAAGCTGAGGAGTAAGCCCAATCTCCGGCACCAGTATTAGGGCGCTCTTCCCCTCTGCTAAGACTTTCTTTACCGCCATGATATATATCTCTGTCTTTCCGCTGCCGGTAACACCGTGAAGCAGGATAGTGGAAAAGCTCCCCTTATCCATCTCCTGCACTATGCGGCTGTAAACCTCCTGCTGCAAGGGAGTCAGCTCAATGGGCTTTTCGGAGCCTGGCAGAGCTTCCTCAAAAGGCTCTTTCTCCGCTCTTCGGCGTGCTGGGGAAGCTCTCCCTGACAGCTTCTCCCTCAGGGTGATGAACCCCTCCTTGTGCAGCCAACTGAGGGAGGAGTAAAAGCTGGAGGAGGGAAACAACCTCTTGAGCCGCTTGACCGGCAGGGCTGGCTCACTCTGCAGATGCTTCAATACACGGAATCGGTGGGGGAGTTTTTCTTCCGAAGAGGCTAATTTTTCCGCCCAGCGCAGCCCCGCATCGGATATGGAGACCACCGTATGGGATTCAATATTAATCCCCGCCGGGAGGCAGGCTTTGATAAACTCTCCCCAGGAAGTGAGGTAATAGTCTGCCGCCCATTTTGTAAGGCGAAGCATAAACTCGGCGATGAGAGGCTCCTCATCCAGCAGCTCGCTCACCTTCTTTATTTTCTCCAGGGGAAACTGAGGCTGAGAAGTGAAATCAACCACATAGCCGGTGGTCAGCTTTCGCCCAAAGGGAACCAAAACCCTGCTTCCGCAGGCGACCTCATCCCGAAACTTTTGAGGGAGTTCATAGGTATAGGTAGGGGAAAGAGGAAGAGAAAGAGCAACCTCCACAAATCTTCTCCCCCCTTTCATAACTGGCTCCCCTCTTCAAGATAGGCTTTTATCTTTTTCATATCCTCCCAGACATCCCTCTTTTTATAAGGGCTCCTCAAGAGGAAGGCTGGATGGAAGGTTGCCATGAGCTTAATCTCCTGATAATCCCAAAACTTCCCCCGCAACTTGGAGATGGGGAGTTTGGTCTTCAAAAGCCTCTGAGCGGAAAAGGTGCCCAGAGCGCAGATAATCTCGGGTCTTATTATGGCAATCTGCTGATGCAAATAATACTGGCAACTTTCCATCTCCTCCGGTTTGGGGTCCCGATTTTCTGGAGGACGACATTTCACGATGTTGCCTATATAGACCTCCTCCCGACTCAGGCCGATAGCTTTGATAATATCGGTCAGCAATTTACCTGCCTGACCCACAAAGGGGCGTCCCTGCACATCTTCCCAATAGCCCGGGGCTTCGCCGATGAACATCAGCCGGGCGTTGACATCGCCTTCGCCGAAGACAGTGGTTTTCCTGGTAAGGTAGAGTGGGCACTTCTGGCATCGCGCCACCTCCTGCTGGAGCTTATGGAGAAGCTCTCCCTTATGGCTGACAGGGGCTGTCCGCTCTCTCTTTCGAGGGATATTCAAATCCTCCACACCGAGGCTCTGAAAATACTGGAGCTGGCGTGTGACTTTCTCTATGAGGTCGGATAAATTATCGACTGGCATCAGCTAACATTTCTTCTATTTTATCCAGTATACGCTCCGCTACCTCCCTTTTGGGGAGCTGGGGCAGAGGGGTTTCTTTCCCATCGGCGGTGATAATGGTCACCGTATTAGTGTCCGTACCAAAGCCGCTTCCTGGCAGGGATATATCGTTGGCAATGATGAGGTCAAGCTTCTTCTCCTTGAGCTTATTAAGGGCATAGGGGACTACCCCTTCGCTCTCAGCGGCAAACCCCACCAACAACCTCTTCCCCTTCTGTTGACCTATCTCTGCCAGGATATCCGCGGTCAGCTCCAGCTCTAAAGCCTGCAAGGGGACATCCTTTTTAATCTTCTGCGGACTGGCAAAGCGGGGGCGAAAATCGCTTACCGCCGCCGCTTTGATGACCACCTTGCTTCCCTCTAACTGCTCGAGAACCTTCTCCCGCATCTGGCTGGCGCTCCTCACCCTGATCATCTTCACCCCGATGGGTGGCGGTAAGGCGGTGGGGCCACTGATGAGAGTCACCTCAGCGCCTCGGGCTGCCGCAGATTCCGCCAGGGCAAAACCCATCTTCCCGGTGGAGCGGTTGGTTATGAATCGCACAGGGTCGATATCCTCATAGGTGGGACCCGCTGTTATCAGAAAGCTGACCCCGCCCAGAGTCTTTTTCCTCAAAGCCTGAAGGGAGAGCTGAACGATCTTTTTGACCTCTGCCAATCTTCCCACACCTTCTTCTCCCCCGGCCAGATAGCCCACCTCCGGCTCGACCAACTTCACTCCCAACTGGCGCAGTCTCTCCAGATTCTCTTTGACCTGTGGATGAAGAAACATACGGTGGTGCATCGCCGGGGCGACCACCACTGGGCAAGAGACTGACAGAAAGAGGGTGGTAAGGATGTCATCGGCAATACCATTGGCAAACTTCCCTATGATATTGGCGGTAGCCGGGGCAACAAGGAGGAGGTCCATCTCTTTAGCCAGAGAGATATGACGGGCTTCCCACTCCTCTGCGGGTGTGAACATACGATAATAGACTTCATTCTGGGAGATTGTCTGAAATGTCAGAGGGGTGACAAAGCGGCAGGCATTTCTGGTCATCACCACCACCACTTGCACGCCATGCCTCTGGAATTCCCGCACTATCTCCACCGCCTTGTATGCGGCGATGCCGCCGCTGACCCCTAACGCGATTTTCATCCCTTTTCCCCTTACGAAAATGTATGAACAAGGAGCTACCCTTAAAGGAGGCTTACTCAGGGGGTTGCTCTCCTTCTTTGTCGTTCAGCACTGCGAATTTTATCAGCCCCCTTCTGACTTCTTCTTTGGCAATGGTGGTCCATTTCCTGGCTGTAATGTCTGCTTTGGGCTTCGCCCCGTCGATTAGTTGCTTGCATCGTAGCGCTGAAACCATTATTAATTGGAATTTATTTCCTGGCTTATTGGTAATTGCTGCCATTTCTCCTCCTGAGCTAAACATTTGCATCCGCATTCTCCAATAGTGTTAAAAGATTAGCTCATCACATGCAAATATAAATGAACAATTACAAGCCTACCGCTGCCTCGGACGGAAATCGTCGATGAGCCGTTGCACCACATCTTTCATTACCTCCTGCCGGCTGTGCTCGGCAACAATGATGGATTTGAGCTTCTCCACAGCCTCGGTCAGGGTCTCATTTATTACAATATAATCGTAATGAGACCAGTAGTCAATCTCCCTCTCGGCCACCTTTAATCTCCTCTGAATCTCCTCTGCTGTATCAGTGCCCCTCTCCTCAAGCCTTTGTTTAAGGGCATCCCGTGAGGGCGGCAGTACAAATATGGAGACCACGCGAGGAAGCTTCTCCATTATCTGAATAGCGCCCTGAACATCTATCAGCAAAAGGACATCCTTCCCTTGCTGAAGATGCTGAGTTAGCCTTTTACGGGAGGTGCCATAGTAATGGCCGAAGACCTCGGCCCATTCTATAAGCTCCCCTTTCATCCTTTTTTTCTCAAACTCCTCTCTGGTCAAAAAGAAATAGTCCACCCCTTCTTGCTCTCCCGGACGAGGCTTTCTGGTAGTGTAGGAGATTGAGAGCTGGAGGTCGGGGAGGGAATTAAGCAACTCCTTCCCCAGCGTAGTCTTGCCAGAACCTGAAGGAGCTGAGATTATAAAAACCTGACCCTTTTTTGCTCGATGGATGGGATACATTTGCTTAGCTGTTCATACTAGTGTTAATCCTTAATCCGGGAAACTACGGTAGACGGCCGTATGGATGAAAGGACAATATGGTTACTATCGGTGACGATAACCGAGCGGGTCTGCCTGCCGGCGGTAGCATCTATCAGCTTGTTCAGCCTCTTCGCCTCTTCCCGCAGCCTCTTTATGGGAAGCGAGTGGGAGGCGATCACTGCTACCACCCGCTCAGAAACTATTGAGTTGCCAAAACCTATGTTGATAATTTTACTCATTTTATCGGTCCTCTAAATAAAACTCCATTATTAAAGAGAAAAAGTAATATCTATTCGATATTTTGCACTTGCTCTCTAAGCTTCTCTATCTCTGATTTTATGGTCAGGACAGCGGGCATCAGCCCCGGAGCTCTCATTTTAGAAGCTATCGCATTAAGCTCACGAAAGAGCTCCTGACTGATAAAATCGAGCTTCTTCCCGCAGGGTTCGTCTCCTGACAATAGCCGTTCGCCCTGCTCCAGGTGGCTCTTAATCCTCACTATCTCTTCGGTTATGTCTTCCTTCTCTGTATAATATACAACCTCTTGAAGCAATCTTTCTTCATTTAATTTTAGCTGGCTATTATATTCTTTTGCCCTTTCTTTCAGCCGATGATAATAATACTTCTTGAGCCTTGGTATCTCTTTTTCTATTGGCTGAAGCAATCCTTTTATTAACTGCAGTCTGTTCTGCAGCTCCCTGGCCAGCGCCTCCCCCTCGTCCGCCCTGGCCTTTTCCAGCGAGCTTATCGCTTTTCCTAAGGCTTCCATAACAAGGCTCTCTACCTCGGACTCACTCTTCTGGGGAAGGGGCTTTAACCGAATCAAATGGGGGAGAGTCCAGATGGCATTAATATTTATTTCGCCCCCGAGGTTGAATTCCTCTTTGATCTTTCTAAGCTCTTGAAGATAGTCAGACATCAAGGGAAAGTTAGTCTGGAGTTCATACTCTAATTCACCCTTATGCTCCAGATGCACCAACACATCAAACTTTCCGCGATAGAATCTTTGCTTTACCTCCTTGCGCAGTTTATTCTCCAGGGACATGAGCTCTTCGGGCATTCGCACAGTGACCTCACTGAAGCGGTGATTCAGAGAGCGAATCTCCACTTTTGCCCTGAGGCCTTCAGCTTCCGCCTCCCCATGCCCATAGCCTGTCATGCTCATTATCATCGATACAATCCATCCACCCTGGCAGTAATCTCGTTCAAAGAAGCCTCAATCTCCTGGCGCTTCTGCTCCATCTGGAGGGGGGCAGCATCCTTAGAAACCCAGATGGCTTTGCCATAAATAAAGGTTCCTTGAGAGAAAGGGAAGGGGATCATCATTGTGTCCCAGCTGGACAGGAACTTCTTCCTGGAAGCACTGAAGGAGACCGGCACAACGGGGAGACTACTCAGCCTGGCGATTTGCACCACCCCTGGTTTAACCCTTTGCCTGGGACCGCGGGGACCATCCGGGGTCATCGCTATATCAGACCCACGGCAGGTTTCTTCCAAAACCTGCTTCAGAGCGGATACCCCCCCACGACTGCTGGAACCCCGAATTGAATGGAAACCAAACCTTCTCATCGCCCGGCTGATATATTCCCCATCTCTGTGGTGACTTATAAGAATATTAATTTGAGAGCCAAAATAACTATAAGGCATCATTAACAGCCTCCCGTGCCAGAAGGCTATGATGTAGTTTTTCCCTTCCCGGGTCAGTTTTTCCACCTCTGAGCGGTTGATATAATCTATGCTCATGGTAAGACGCAGAAATCTTATCAGAAGGCTCCCCAAAAAGGGTATCAGGATGAGCTTGAGCTTCTCCAGGATGTTCTTCACTATATATCCTCCACAATTTTCTGCTCCTCCTCTTTGAACTGCAGGTTATAGAGCCTGGTATATACCCCATTTAAGCGGTGGAGGCTATAATGGTCCCCTTCTTCCACTATCCTCCCTTTGTCCAATACAATTATTCTTTCCGCATTTCGTACGGTTGATAAGCGATGGGCAATTATCATGGTGGTTCGGTCCTTCATGAGATTTGCCAGGGCTTTCTGGACCAGAATCTCCGATTCGGAATCCAGGGCAGAGGTAGCTTCGTCGAGTATTAAGATGGGGGAATCCTTGAGCAGAGCGCGGGCGATGGCGATTCGCTGCCTCTCGCCACCGGAAAGCTTAGCCCCCTTCTCCCCGATAACTGCATCATACCCCTGGGGGAGCTTCTCAATAAATTCGTGGGCAAAAGCCGCGCTGGCAACAGCCTCCACTTCCTTCGGGGTAGTTATGATGTTTCCATAAGCGATGTTGTTGCGAGCGGTGTCGTTAAAGAGGATGGTCTCCTGGGTGACAATTCCAATCTGTGCTCTGAGGGAGCGCAGGCTGTATCTCCGAATGTCGATGCCATTGATGAAAATAGCGCCCGAGGTCACCTCATAAAAGCGAGGGATCAAATTTACCAGGGTCGACTTCCCCGCTCCGCTTGCTCCCACGATAGCTAACACTTCTCCCTGATTAACCCGAAAGCTTACTCTGTTCAGAACACGCTCATCTTTGTATTGGAAGGAGACATCCCTGAACTCTATCTCTTTTATAGGTGGGGTGAGCTCAAGAGGATGGGAATCCTCCTTGATATCACTATCCCTATCAAGTACCTGGAAAGCCCTCTGAGAAGCGGCAATTGCCTGCTGGAAGGAGTTGCTCACCCGGCTCAGTTTCTTGATAGGATCATACATTCCATAGATAGCCGCCAGAAAAGTGCAAAAGACACCCGTAGACATTAACCCCCGGGAGATCTGCCTCCCCCCGTACCATATCATCAAAGCGGCAGCTACTGCCCCGATAATCTCCATCAGGGGTGGGGTGAGAGAGACAAATCTCACCGCTCTTAAATTGACTTTGAGCAGCCTCTTGGTGGCTTTGATGAACTTCTTGATCTCAAACTTTTCCATCCCAAAGGCTTTCACTATGCGGCTGCCAGTTATAGTTTCAAATAATAGCGTAGAAAGCTCCGCCATCCTTTCCTGACTGGAATGGCTGATGGAGCGGAGCTTATATCCCAGCTTAATTATCGGATATATCACCAAGGGGGCTACAAAGATGGAGATAGTGGCCAACCTCCAGTCCAGATAAAATATATAAGCCATCAATCCCAGCAGGATGAAGGAGCCTCTCAATAAATCTCCCATCTTCTCGGATACCGCCTCTTGCATGCGCTCCATATCGCTGATTACCCTCGACATCAGCAAGCCGGTGGGATACTCGGAAAAGAAATTCAACGACTGATACTGTATCTTCTGGTAGAGCTGATTCCGTAAGTCCATGACCACACTCTGCCCCACAAAGCTAATAAAATAGTTCGCACTGTAAGAAAAAACTCCTTTGATCAGGAAGAGGAGGATAACGATTATGGGCACCTGATAGAATATAGTCTGGTGGTTGATGTTGATTATCCGGTCAATATGAAGGTAGCGATTGAGTAAAGATAAGACATTCTGCTTCTGTGCATAGGCCTCTTCTCCTCTCATCTCAACAGCCGAGGAAGGAGTTAAGATATCGTCGAAAATCGGAATGACCAAGGAGGTAAAGGCGACCACACACATGGAGACCACCATCATGCTTAACAGAGAGAAGAAGAACCTTCCTTTATAGGGAGTTACAAATCTTATTAGTCGTAAAAATTCCTTCATAGCATATGTCTCATATGAACTGCAGCACCGCCCTGGCTGCCCGATCAGAAGCTCCCTGGGTGCCGAGCTTTTCCTTTACCCTCAGAAGCTCTTTCTTTACCCCCTCTTTGACCGTCGGATTAAGGAGGAGCCGTAAAACTTCATTGGCAATATTTTTGGCTGTTACCTTAAATTGCAAAAGCTCTGTCACTACTTCCCTCCCCGCCAGGATGTTCACCAGAGATATGTATCTGACCTTCACCAGAAGCTTTGCCAATAGATAACCCGGGAAAGTTAGTTTGTACACCACCACCATAGGAGTCCCCAGTATCGCTGCTTCCAGGGTAGCTGTTCCCGAGGTAACTACCATGAGGTCGGAATTCTTAATCAAATTGTAAGTGTCCTTTTCCACCAGGGTAATCTGGGGTAGATAGGGCCTAGCAATCCTTTCCACCAGCCTGCGGTGCACCCGCTCAGCCAGCGAGATGACAAAATTAAGCTTACGAGCCCTCTGGAGAAGAGGGATGCTCTGCAGCATTGGGGGCAGCAGATACTTTATCTCGCGCTGACGACTCCCGGGGAGCAGACTCACGATCTCTGCCTCTTTGTCCAGATTGTATTTTTGGCAGAAGCTGCTCCGGTCGAGCTCTGCCTCCACCTCTTCCAGCAGGGGATGCCCCACAAACTCAGCCTTCAACCCTTGTTGGCGATAGAGAGCTTCTTCAAAGGGAAGTATAACCAACATCTTATCGACCAGCCGGGCTATCTTCTTTATCCTGCTGGGATACCATGCCCATACCTGTGGACTTATGTAGTAGATGATCGGTATACGCAGATGCCTAACCTTTTTGGCAAAATGGAGGTTGAAGTAGGGATAATCTATGAGAACAATAGCCGAGAGGGAATGAGTTTCGACAAATGAGATGAGCCCTTTTAATAGCCTCCTATGATACCCCAGGCTATGGAGAGCCTCCCACACACCCACCACCTCCAGATGGTCCACATCATAAAGCAACTCCACCCCCGCCTGCCGCATCCGTTCACCACCCACCCCAAAGAAGCGGGTATTGGGGGACAACTTCCTGATGGCTTTAACCAGCTCTGCCCCGTGTAGCTCACCTGATGCCTCCCCGGAGATAATCAAGATGCTACCATTCAAAATGGTGCCCCCATTTCCTCAACTTAAACTAAAATTTTACCCTATAAATTAAGTAAAGTCAAGGGAATTAACTTAAGCTATCTGGAAAGATAATAACTCTAAATAAAAGAAAATCAAGGAGAAAACTCTCTTACCCTTCCTTCAGCATTTCCTTACCAGCTCCCTATCTAATGGGGAGCTTCTTCCCATTAATTCTTCCATCTTTATATAAGGAAATATTTGCCTCATAAGCCCATACCTTTCATAATAATGTTAAAAACAAAGTCAAATTTAAAAAAATTGACTTAAAAACATTTTTATTATAGAGTGAAAGTTGTTTTTTGCAATGCTGTAAAGGGATTATTGATATTTTACCCCAAGGAAAACTTCCATCACCGAAGATAGGTTAAATTGGTAAAAAGAAGCCTGAGGTTGTGGCTGGGCATATCTCTGGGGGGCTTCCTTCTATACCTCTTCTTGCGGGGAGCCAATCTCACCCTGGTAATTAATAAGATCAGGGGCGCTAATTATCTCCTCATCGGCTTCAGTTTGGGATTAGCCTTGCTGGTGTATCTGGTGCGGGCTTTCCGGTGGAAATTCCTCCTGATGCCCCTCAAGGAGACCCGCCTCACCAACCTCTTCTCCACCACTATCATTGGGTACATGGTCAACTCTTTAATCCCGGGAAGATTGGGAGAAATTGCGCGACCATACCTCCTTGGCCAGAAAGAAGGGCTCTCCAAAACGGCAGCTTTCGCTACTATAATTGTGGAGAGGATCTTCGATCTCATAACCCTTCTGGCGCTCTTCTCTCTCTACCTTATGTTAGCCCCTTCTCTCCGTCACCTCTCTTCTGAAGAATCGGCTATCATGAGTCGGGTGGAGTGGAGTGGTGTGATATCGGCTATTGCTGGTGCCGCTCTCATCGCCTTCCTGCTCCTGTGGCATCTTAAGACCCATCTTTTTCTTAAAGTAACGGAGAAGCTATCCTTCTTTCTGCCAGCCCGTCTTTCCCAGGGATTATCGAAGGGGATAAGCTCCTTTGCCCAAGGGTTAACTGTCCTTAGGGGAAAGAGGCTACTCCTCAGGATAGGACTTTACTCCTTTGTGCATTGGCTAATGGTAAGCTTCAGCCTGTGGCTGATTCTGTTAGCCTTCAAGATTAATATTCCCTTCTATTTCACCTTCTTGATTCTTCTCTTCGCTGCCACCGGAGCCGCCATACCCACTCCGGCAGGGGTAGGTGCTTACCACAAAGCGGTGCAGATTGTCCTGGTTAACTTCCTGGCGATTGAAAATAACCTCGCGGTGGGGGCCTCAATTGTCATGCATGCGGTTTCCTTCGCACCAGCGACTCTTCTGGGGATTGTTTTGGTCTGGAAAGAGGGTCTCAATATAAGAAAAATAAGCCGTAGTTAAGGGCGATAAGAGAATGAGATGCCCCCATTATGGTCATAACAAGGAGAAAGTTGCGGACTCCAGAGAGAGCAAGAGGGGTGAGATGATTCACCGGCGGAACAAGTAATTTGCCTGCTCTAAGTGATTCTCCATCTACGAGAGAACTGAATTTTCTCACTTGACAGCATAAAAGCTAAGCAGCTCAAATTTTGCAATTTTAACTTGACAATTATTCAATGAATATATAGAATTTCACCATACGTGAGTTGAGATGATTGAGTTTTAGGCAATTTATTAAAAAATTTTCCTGCAGAAGCTATTAGTGACTCCTCCTGAGCCTATTTTTAGTTCCTTTACCTGGAGTTTTAAAGTTGATGCAAAAAGCTAACCGCAAAAGAATATTTAAGCTCCAAAGGATGCAAATTAAGAAGACCGAAATCCTCATTAATAGTGTATGAGGGAAAGGAGACGGAATGGCTAAAGAAACTGATTACAACGAGATAATACGCCAGGAAGAGATGGAGAAGGGGGTAGAGTCCGTTACCCACACCTATCTGGGCTCCCCCATAAATCCGCTTTCCCGAGGCCTGCCCAAAACCATCTCTTCCCTGTGCCCGGAGTGTTGTAAGGTAATCGAAGGGCGTCTTTTTGAAGAAAATGGGAAAGTTATGCTGGAGAAGGAGTGCCCGGTTCACGGGAGGTTCCGGGATATTTACTGGTCTGATGTCAACTTATACCTTAAAGCCGAAAGGTGGACCTTCGGAGAGGGGCATGGGCTCACCAATCCCAAAGTGACCAAAGCCACCAAGTGCCCCCAGCAGTGTGGTATGTGTAACCTCCACACCAGCCATACGGCTCTGGGGAATGTCGACCTCACCAACCGTTGCGACCTCACCTGCCCGGTCTGTTTCGCCAATTCCAACGTCGCCGGCTACCTCTACGAGCCCTCCTTCGAGCAGGTTCTGACGATGTTAAAAACCCTCCGCGATATGAAGCCGGTGAAGGCTCGGGCAGTGCAGTTCTCCGGCGGGGAGCCCACCCTCCATCCCAGGTTCCTGGATACCCTGCGGGCAGCCAGAGATATGGGGTTCTCTCACATTCAGGTCGCCTCCAATGGCCTGAATCTGAGCGACCCTGAGTTTGCCATGAAGTGCGCCGAGGCGGGGTTGCACAACGTCTACCTTCAGCTTGATGGAGTGAGCGACGATGTCTACCTCAAAACCAGGGGTCGACCCCTCCACGAGATTAAACTCAAAGCCATAGATAGCCTCCGAAAGGCACACATAAAGGTGGTATTCGTCCCCACCATCATCAAAGGGGTAAATAACCATGAGGTGGGCGACATCCTGAGATTAGCTCTGGAAAACATAGACACGGTGTCAGGCATCAGCTACCAGCCGGTGGCGTTTACTGGAAGGATAAGCGAAAAGAAGAGGATGGAGCAGCGTTACACCCTTTCCGACCTGGCTAAAGACCTGAAAGAGCAAACCGGGCTGTTCACCGACGACGACTGGTATCCCCTGTGCTCCACTGTTCCCTTCACCCGATTCTTAATGGCGTTACGAGGATTCAACTCGGTAAACGTCACATGCCATCCTCACTGCTCCTTAGCCACCTACCTCTTCGTCAACCAGGACGACCCCCTCAACACTGCTAAGCCGATCACCCAGTTTGTCGATATCCCCAATATACTCAAAGACTTTAACAAGCTGGCTGGAAAGGCCGGAAATTCCCGCATTAAAGCCTTCTCCAAAATCAGAGCCTTCCAGACATTCCGCAAGCACTTCAAGGAGGAAAAGGCTCCTAAGGGGCTCACTTTTCTCAAATTCCTCGACCAGCTGGCCGGGTTGATGGACAAGGATATAGGCAGAGAACCAGAAGGACATCAGAGAATGGCTCTAATGGTGGGCGGGATGCATTTTATGGATATTTACAACTACGATGTGGAGCGGGTGAAAAGATGCGTCATCCACTACACAAGCCCTGATGGGAGCCTTTACCCCTTCTGCACTTACAATTCCGGACCCTATTTCAGGGAGAAGGTAGAAAAGAAGTTCTCCACCCCCTTGCCCGGCAAATAGAAAAAAGGATTCCAATTCCCCAGAGTCGACTCGCCTGAGGAGAGAGACTCCCCTATTCATAGAAATAAGGGTGGTTTGTCTAAGCCAATCAGGACCTTCCCTAAAAATTAGGATTAGGTGACGATAACCCTTTTATTATTTATACTTATATGAAATTGCAGCTGGAAAACTGAAATAATACCTCCGAGTAAAGAAGAATCAATATCATGTGTGTCATCAATTAGATAGAGAATGGCTTTAGGAGAAATTAACCCAATCGTTGATACAGATGGGTACTCAAATAATGAGTCCAAGTTCTGTTCCATATAATCTTGACATTTATAAAATAGCTTGCTATAATTTCACTCTAATTTGGGAAATAGATAGATTGTGCATGAGTGAAAAGAGAAAAGGGGAAGCTATTTTTTAATGGAGAGAAAGGGTTTTTGAGATCAAACTCTTCAACAAAGCTGGTTATTTTTTTTGCCTTGATAGGGATATTTCTGTATGGAGGGTGCAGTGTATTCCGCTACGAGATAAAGAAAAGGGAGGTAAAAGTCTCATACAAGGAAGCCTCGTTGGATCAGCTGTTAGAGCTTATCAACCGGAACCAGGAGCTGATCCATAGCCTGACTGCCTCCTTGCAAGTAGGACTGAACTTTGGGGTTCCCGGTAAATACGACAGCTGCAAGGGTCAGCTGCTGATAGAGCGACCCCATAAGATCCGCCTTACAGGCTATCGCTCGCTTATGCCAACTTTCTTCCTTATGGTGGCCGATGCCGATAATTATTGGGTTTACATACCCTCAAAGAAGAAGGTCTATCAAGGGCTTACTGCTAAAAACAATATGCTCCCTTATAAGGACGAAGAGGTCTCCATCAAGGATATTAAGCCACATGAAATCCTGGCTGCTCTGATGCTGGATGATAAGATTACCCCCAGCCAGAGTGAAAGAAAAGCATATCTTGACATTTTGCCGAATATATATATTATTAATATTGTTGAGACGAAGGGAGATAGTCTGCTATATCCAGTAAGAAGGATATGGGTGGAAAGAGAAAAGCTAACTGTTGTGAGGCACGAACTTTTCGACTCCCAGGGGCGTTTGCGCAGCGAGGTCTATTTCAGTAACCATCGCCCGGCAGGGGAGACTACTTTCCCCGGGCTGGTGCTTATAAAAAGACCGTGGGAGGGTATGAGCATCAGATTGGTGTTCAATAAGATTAAATTAAATCAACCTCTAAACCCCGAAGCTTTCAGCTTCCAACCCTCTGAGGATGTTGAAGTCATCAATGTAGACACCCATAACCAGGAAATCCCTTTAAGAAACTCAATTAAAAACTATTGGAATGAACAATGGCAAACTTAGCCATAGCCAATCTTTCTAAGAGAAAAACAAGAACCTTAGTCAGCATCCTGGCGGTAGCTATTGAAATAACCCTTATCTTAGTTCTGGTCGGCTTGACCAAAGGAACCCTCAACGATGTTGCCTCCCGCATCCAGAATATAGGGGCGGACATCCTTTTCCTCCCACCGGGAGCTTCCAGTATCCTCAGCTTGAATAACTACTTTATGCACATTAACCTTAAAGACTCTATTATAGCCACCGAAGGGGTCAAAGCGGTTTCCCCGGTAATGACCTGGATGACCAACAAACTTGGAGGCATAGGGGGGAACATTATATTTGGAATAAACCCCAAAGAGTTCAATAATGTCGGAGGCAATCTGGAACTGCTGAGCGGAAAGCACTTACAAGGTGAATACGATATGTTGGTAGATAGAAGGCTGGCAGAGGCAAACGATCTGCGCCTGAACGACCAGGTGGAGGTCTTAAATCACCAGTTCACCGTTGTCGGCATTTTGAAGGCAGGAGTAGGAGCGAGAATTTACATCCCGCTGACCACCCTCCAGAACGCTCTCAACGAACCCAATCGGGTCTCCCTGTTCTTTGTCAAATGCCAATCACCAGAGCAGGTGGGCGAAGTCGCCAGCCGGCTGGAGAAGAGCTTCCCCGGTTATCAGACCCAGCTCAGCGAAACCTACGCGCAAGATTTAGCCGAAAGCGCCCGGGGAATCAACCAATTCATCAGCGCCATTACCGCTATAGCCATCCTGGTGAGCTTCCTGGTGATACTTTTAGCTATGTATACCACCATCATTGAGCGAACTCGAGAGATCGGTATCCTCAAAGCCCTGGGAGCTACCAAAGCTTACATCGTAAAGACCATCGTGACCGAAGCCGTCGCCCTCAGCATTATAGGAATACTTTGCGGATATCTGTTATCTTTTGCTGCTCAAACCTGGATGAGTAACGCTTATCCCCTCATTACCATCATCATCACCCCCTCCTGGATAATCCTGGCGGGCATTCTGGGACTGGTAAGTGGCTTCCTTGGTTCCCTTTACCCCTCATACCGGGCAGCTACATTGGATCCGGTGGAGGCTCTTAATTACGAGTAAGAGGAGAGCGGATTTTTAAAGCAAACATAAGCCTTTTATCAAGGAACTTTCAGTGAACAATATTCTTCGGGCTAAAAATTTGGGAAAGGTTTATCGGGTGGGTAAGATAGATATCCACGCTGTTCGCGGTGTCAATCTCGACGTTGAAAAGGGGGAGTTTGTATCCATTGTGGGACCGTCTGGCTGCGGAAAGTCCACCCTTCTCCACCTCATGGGGGGGATGGCAAAACCCACCACGGGAAAGGTGTTCATAGAGGGAACTGACCTCTCCATGATAAGCGATGGCGAGCGTGCTAAGATTCGTCGAGATAAGATAGGCTTCGTGTTCCAGCGATTTAATCTCTTCTCTGCCCTTAACTCTCAGCAGAACCTCGAGATTGCCATGCAGATATGCCACAATGGGAATATCGACCATCAGCGTATAAAAGAAATTATGAAGTTAGTGGGATTAGAGAATAAGCTCCAGCATAAACCATTGGAGCTCTCCATGGGGGAACAGCAGAGGGTTGCCATTGCGCGCGCCTTGGTAAATAATCCCTTATTAATTCTGGCTGATGAACCTACCGGTAATCTCGACTCGGCAAACTCCTATAAGGTTCTCTATCTGCTGAAAGACCTGAACCGAAATCTGGGACAGACAATAGTCCTCATCACCCATAATCAGGAGGCTTCTAAGATAGCCGATAGAAAAATCGAAATGAAGGATGGAATGATAATATCCCTTTCCTGACAACCCTCTTTCCAGCTTAGTTATATTATACCTTCGGCGAGCACCTTAATGACCGGAGGCAATTGACCTACGATATGAAGCCAATAATTCAGAAGATAGGCTCCACCTGCTGGAAGTGGATCTTCTGGGCTTATGAGAGGGGGAGCTGGCAACATACCTTATTATGCGCTATTATAATCTTGATTCTCATCTTTGTCCCCTTCTGGCATGGGAAAGAAACACCGCAGGATAACAGCTCCCCCGTGGTTGTCGTGGAGGAAAAAGAGCTGGACCAGGAGCTTCTCTACATTAAAATTGAGTTAGCCCCCGACCAAAAACCGGGCACAGATGAAACCAAGCAGCTTATTTCCGCTTTGACCGAGCAGCTACAGAAACACCATCAGGTGAAAAACATCCTCCCCCTTCTATCAGAAGATGGCAAGCTGAGGGGATTTTCTCTCTTTGTTCAGAAATAGAGGTTAATTCGTTATGAACTGTAAGAATAAGACTTCAAAGCTTAAAACCATCCTAATTTTGCTTCTCCTCTGCTTATTTTGCAACATAAAAAGCTGGGCGTCTGAAACACCAGGAGGACCCTATCCGGCAACTGAAGAGGATAAATTACAATTTATCCTGAGTCAGCTGAAGAAAGCCGATGCGCAGTTGACGAGCTTCGTCGCCGACTTCAAAGAAACCAGAATCTTCCTTTACAGCCCAGAGCCGGAGGTTGCCGAGGGGAAGATATACTTTAAAAAGCCCCAGCAAGTCCGCTGGGACTATTACCCACCGGGAGAGAAGCATATTGTTCTTACCCCTGCCAAGGCGTGGCTCTACCTTCCCGAAATAAAACAGGTGCAGCTGATAAATTTGAAGGGGGAAAAGAAACTCTCCTCTCTCCCTATCGGTCTCAGCGGACCATCACCCGACTTTGAAAAGAACTATCAGATTCGTTTGATAGAAGAGGAAGGAGAAACTATAGAAAATAAGAGATATATATTGGAACTCACCCCTGTTTCCGACAGCGAAGTAGCCGCCGTCTATACCCGCATCCTGCTCACCTTATCCGAAAAGAGGTGGCTCCCTGCTGACAAGATTGAATTGCTGGAGTTAACCGGGGACAAGACGATTATAGAACTCAGCGAAATCTCCCTCAATACCAAAATCTCCTCCAAACTTTTCAAGTTTGACGTCCCCAGAGATGTCGAGATTATTGACCACACCGAAAAGCAGCCCCCTTCCAGAAACCCAGCCGACTTAATCTGCCAGGGCGAGCTCCTTCAACGCCTTTACCAACTCTCTATCCTCTGAAGGGAGAACGGTTCGGAGGTCTATAATCACCCTCTCCTCCTGAATGCGAGCAATTACTGGAAGCGGCCTCATCCTTAGCTTTCGACTGATAGTATCAGCAGTATGGCGGGTGGATGTCACCGCAATCAATCTGCTGGGAAGTTCCACCAGGGGGATCGTTCCACCACCTACCTTGGAAGCTCCTTCCATAATCTCTACCTTTAAAGAAGAACCTTTAACCTTACCAAGCTCTTCAATAATCGCCTCCGCCCTTCTTTGAAGTTCCTCCAACGGTGTAGAGAGCATCTGCAATACCGGGATGGAGACCTCGGGCCTCCCTTTCAGATACTCCATGAGGGTGGCTTCCAAAGCGAGATAGGTCAGCTTTCCCGCCCTTACTGCCCTCAACAGGGGATTCCCCTTGACTCTGGCGATTAGCTCCTTATCACCCACTATGATTCCTGATTGGGGTCCTCCCAGCAATTTATCCCCACTAAAGCTGATAATGTTGGCCCCTTTTGCCAATATTTCCTCCACCGAGGGCTCATCTGTTATGCCATAAGGGCTGAGGTCTATCATATTACCGCTGCCCATATCCTCCATCACCGGTATCCCATGCCTCCGCCCCAGCGCCACCAGCTCCTCCATCCTCACCGATTCGGTGAAGCCGAGGATGCGGAAATTGCTCTGATGAACTGCCAGCAACAGGGCTGTATTAGGAGAGATTGCCCTCTCGTAGTCTTGCAGCCTGGTCTTATTGGTGGTGCCCACCTCCTTAAGTACGGCTCCGCTTTTCTCCATGACCTCGGGTATCCTGAATGAGCCTCCTACCTCCACCAGCTCCCCTCGCGACACAATGACCTCTTTCCCCTCTGCCAGGGTGTTCAATACCAGCAATACGGCGGCGGCGTTGTTATTTACCACCACACAAGACTTTCCCGGAAACATCCTGGAGATAAGACGCTCCACTGGAAGGTCCCGCGCCCCTCTTCTTCCCTCCTCCAGGGAGAACTCCAGATTCAGGTAGCGGCAGGAAAGCTCCTGCAAGCGCTCCACTGCCGAGGGGCATAGCGACGCCCTCCCCAGGTTGGTATGGATGATCACCCCGGTAGCGTTGATCACCCGATGAAGGAAGGGTGAGAGCTGCGCCTTAAGCCTCTGTCTCAGCTCATCAATGAGACCCTCAGCTCTCTTTTTAACCTCCTGCAGGTCAGCCTTCCCCTGGGAGATCTCATTCCTTATCGCTGCCAGCAGCTCCCTGATGTTATGGAGGATAAACTCCCGACTGTATCTGGATATGAGCTGCTTCACCTCATTCTTTTCCATAAGCTGGTCTACGGAGGGAAGGAAGCGAAAGCCTTTGTCGTGGTTTTCAGAGCTTGTATTTTTCATCGTTGACTATTGCAGTATCCTCTGGTAAGATTAAACATACCGGTAAGGTTTGATAATTATGCCCGGGAAAAAGCGACGAACCTCATTAAAATACATCGACCAGTTGAAACCTATCGTCCCCCCGGTAGAAAGAGTGATTTCTCATCTAAACCGACGGATGATAGAAATCCTCTATCCGGAAAAACTAAGAGAAAAATTCACCATCACTATTGTCTTTGGTCACTCGAGAAAGAAGCAATATCGTGAAGCAGTAGAACTGGCAAAACAAGCCCCTTCTTATTATACCAAAGGAGAAGGACGCTGGCTAAAGCATTATGCTAAATACGACTCCCTTTCTGCTACCAAACTCTTCGAGCTAACCTCCCTCCTCGACAAATTTATCAAGTTCGAGGTTCTGGTACAGGATAAACCGCTTCCCTATGGGCAAAACTTATGGCTGCCTCTTATGTGGATTTTCCTCCCTTAGCTCCTCTTTCTCAGCGTTCTTCCCCGGCAAATGAATCTTCAGCCACTCCATAATCATGCCCCCTGCTCCCTCCTCTTTCCACAGCAGCCTGTTGCCGTGACCCGCATTCCTGTATGTTTTCAAATCCTTTATCCCCTGTGCCAAAGAGTAGAGCTCATTGGCAGAAAATGCAGAGTAGACATCCTCTTCGCTGGCAATTAGCAGTACAGGACGCATTCTATAGCTGGTGATAGCACCTACGCAGCTCACTCCCCTATAATTCAATCCCGGGGAAATCAAGACCACAGCCCCTATCTGCCGATTCTGAGAAGCGTAATTAAGCGCCAGATTAGCGCCCATCTCTGTCCCCACTATCCCTATCATATACGGGTCAATCTCGGCTCTGCTCTTCAGGAATTGAATCCCACTGGCTATATCCATTAGCATCCGACGAAAATCCTCGTCAGAAAAGCTCACCCATCTTATCAGCCGGTCGCCCTGCTGCATGGAATCGCCGTGACCCCTTAAATCGATGGTTAAGACCCCGTAGCCGTTCGCTTGCAAGAGCCGAGCAAGTCCTACCCAATCCAGCCGGGTACGGTTCATCCCATGCACAAGCAGTAGGGCGGGCGAGTCTCCTTTGCGGGGTGCATAATAGGTCCCCACAAGGTTAACATTATCTTCGGTAGTAAGGTTTATATCACGGCTGGAATCTTCCTGGAGTGCCGGGCTGAAGATTCCACCTGTGGAAAGAAGCAAGCAACTGGCAAATAAAACTATGCCAAACCAGCCCTTCACCTTGCACCTCATAGGAAAATATAATATCTTATTTCTTCGCTCTTATCAAGGGGATAACCTTGAGTGAAAGAAAGGTGAGAAGAAATCTCTTTCACGAAGAAACAAAATGGAAAGGGAGTTCCTTTCCACCATTAATAATAGCTCTGCTTTGCAAGAGGAGAACTGAAAGAATCTTATTTATTGAGCAAGGAAGGATTTCCAGTTGTTAGCCAGAGGCTTCTTTTACTACTTCACCCCTCATGTAATCGAGGTAGAGCTTTTCGAGGTTCTCCTTCTCCAGCTCCTCTTTGGTCATGATGCCCACCAGGCGTCCGGTCTTCATAATGCCGACCCGGTCGGCAATATCTTTCGCCCGGAAAATGTCGTGGGTGGACATGAAAATAGCTCGATCCTCATCCTTGAGCTGACGAAGAATATCCAGGAACTCCGCCCCTGCCTTGGGGTCCAGCCCCACAGTGGGCTCGTCCAGCAGAATTGCCGGGGCGTTCTTACTTATGGCTATGGCAATGCCCAGCTTCTGCCGCATCCCCTTGGAGAAATGCTTGAGCCTTTGCTCAAAAGCCTTTTCTTGCAGCCCCACCTGGCGCATTATCTGGTAGTAATCCTCCCTGGTCATCTCCTTTCGTCCGCCCAGCTTGGTGAAGAAGTCGAGGTTCTGCCGGGCGGTGAAATTGCCGTAGAGCATCACATTCTCCGACACATAGGAGACATACTTCTTCGCTTCCAGGGGGTCTTTGGTCACATCAATGTTGTTTATCTTGGCAGTGCCTGAGGTGGGCTCAATGAAGTTCAGAAAGAGATTGATGACGGTGGTCTTCCCTGCCCCGTTGGCCCCTAAAAGGCAGAATATCTCTCCGCATTCCACCTTGAGGTTGAGATTGTCCACCGCCAGGAGACCATCCTCATAGCGTTTGCTCAGATTCATGGCTTCTAACATAACTCTTATCCTCTCTTTTCATTCCGTAGTTCGTCCCATATTAAAAGGGAGAACATCAAGGGTAGTTAAAAAACCTTTCTACAAAACAAACTATTTTGCGAAAAATAGCTCAACGGCGGCTGAGCCTGATGCCGAAGACCACAATACCCACCACCAGACCGACCAAGAACAAGACCAGAAGCGTGCTGCCCAAGATGTTGGCTTTTGCCTTGACATGAATCCTGATGGTCTTATCCTCGGTCTCTACCGGGCGATTATCGGCAATGGCTTCGGTTTTGAGCTTGGACTCGTAGTCCCCCACCCCCACATCTTCTGGAGGATTGAAAGCTATATTGACCACCCTCTCCTTCTCCGGCATCAGGGAGGAGATTACATCGGGCTCTATCCTTGATTTCCACCGATAAGGAAGGTCGGTCTTCATGGTGATGTTGTCCAGCCGTCGGGTGCCCGTGTTGCGCACGGTGACCTCCATACTCAGCTCCTGGCCGGGGTCAATCTCATGGTAAAGGCTCACCGCTTCCACCTCGATCTTGCCCACCCCCTTGGGAATCAGCTCCAGTCTTACCACTCCGCCCTTTATTTCCTCTACCTCCTCTTTGGTGAAGTTATGAGCTTCTTTAGCGCTTAAATCCTCTGCCTCCCGCGGGTCTAAGACCAGGGCGTAAAATTCCATTTTCTTGTCGATGACTATCTGCTCATCGGCTCGCTTGGGCAGGTGGAGGGTGAGCGAGAGCTTCTTGCTGGTCACCCCTTCGGTGAACTTCACCTGCGATAGACGGGCACTGGTCTCCGTGTCAACAAACTCGTAGGATACCTGCTTGGGAAGATTGATAACCTTGAGCTTGAAGATATTGCTCTCGCTGGTGAACCTCTCCAGCAGAAGGTCGTAGGTGGCATCACCTTCTAAATTCGCCTCCTGAGAGAATTGGGAGGAGTTCATGGTTACTATGTTGGCACTGGCGTCCTTCTGCAGATAAATCTGCTTCTCATCTAACTTATCCGCATAGTTGATGGAGACCACTACATTATCCACATCCTTCAGCAGAAGGAAATCAACATCTGCCTTGCCGTCATTGGGTAAGACCGGTATCCTCGCCTCATACGGCTCGGATATGATTGAGCCCTCGCTCTTCAGGGAGACATACACATTGGTTAGCTTGCTGAGGTCCAGCCCGGCTGTGAGCGAGGGGTCCTCCTTCTGAAGAAACTCCAGCTGCTCCAGTGTAAAGGAACCTCCCGAGGAGTTCTTCAGGGTTAGCTTTACCCTCTTTTGCCCTTCAGAGGTTTGGTATTTTATCGCCTTGAGGATGGTCACATGGGGTCGGTCAAACACCACATTGAGCATGGCCTCCTGATAGGCTACGCGGGCGGTATAGTAGTCGGCTTCCGCTTTCTCAAATTCCTCACGGGGGATTAACTGTTTGTCGAAAAGGTCCTTCGCCCGATTATATTTCTGGCGGCGGTCCTCAAGAATAATCTGCGCTCTTTTCAATGCCAGAATCTTGAACCGCTCATCCCAACGCTGGCCTGTCTGAGGTATTTGAGGTGTCTGGGGTGTCTGAGGAGCGACGGATGCCGAAGCCGCATGGAGAAAGAGGAGTAATGTAAGGATAAGTGCTCCCATTAAAAAAGTGTGCTTGTTCCACGAACCTTTCACTGCTGCTCTCCTAAAAAACAGGATTTGCTAACTTTAATCTAATTATACCACATTCCAGGAAGAATCTATAATCCTCTCGGTCTCTTTTGCCATTGGCAAGTCCAAGCAATAACCTTTACTATATAAGACGCAAAAATAGAAGGAATAGTTCTCTCTTTATGCCGCCAGCTTATTTGTAGCGCTCATTATAGTAGATTAATCTTAAAATCTGGGGTCGTATCGGATGAACAGCACAAAGGAGATCAGAAAGAAAATGATATTTAGCATAATCATATAAAATATTCCCCAGAGATAATCTCCAAAATTGACCGGCATTTTTGCCTCTGGCTCTTCGGGTATTTTAAATTGAGCCTCATCCAATTTGATGTCACTAAAAGCATCTGGTGATAATCCTTTTATAACAAAATTACCAGACGAAACCCAAAAGCTTCGCTTTTTATCAGCTACCTTAAAAAGATTCTGTTTCTTATAGTCAAAAGCTATATGCTGAAATTTCTCTCTGATATTTTCTGCCAATCTTTGAAGCAAAGCCTGGTGTGCATACCCTGTGCCGCCGGTCATTTCGCACAGCTTCTGATAAAAGAAAAAGGGGGATATCTTCGCTAACAAGAATTTTAATCGTATCTGCTCCTTAATTTTGTTCTGGAAATCTCTTTTCACTTTCGCCTCGGCATTTAGCATTTTGTTTTGTATAGAGAAATGCTTCTCGTAGATTTCTTTTTGCAATTGCTCTATTAATTTCTGCTTTTCCTCATCAGAGATAGGCTTAGTTAATATCGGCTCTAATAGTAAAGATGAAACACTTAATTGCCGAGAAAATGGCATCCTTGCATCTTTAATATTTTCCTCAAGGACAATGGGAGATGGGGAAGGCTTTACATACTCACCGGCTATAAAGCTTAAGTTAGGAATTATAAAAATAAAGGCAATCCATATTAAAAGAGCAAAAAGCAGAGAGATGGATGAGCTTTTAAAGAGAACCGAGCAGAATATCCCCATCAAGCTTATCAGGGAGATGAATAACACAGATAGTATGAAAATTATAAGTATCTTATAAAAATCTGAGATGCTCAGATACACATTCCCCATCACCCTCAATATCAGAACATCAATCAGCAGCCCCATCACCATCAGCACCGAGAGAAACATCACCACACTGATATACTTGCCGAGAAGGAGGGTTGATTTTCTTACCGGGTTGGACAGGGTCAATGCCAGAATGCCACTCTCCCTTTCCCCGGAAATCTCAGAATAGGTCAGCAGCAGCGCCAGTAGACTGATAAATACCCCTACCATAAATGTCCAATCGGGCTGGACAATGTCCTTCAAATAGGAGAGGGCATCAATCTTCTTGTACTCCTCCTCCACCAGAAAGGGAGTAATCCTGAACACATCCGGCAGCCCCTTCTCACCCCCCTCGGATAAAAAGATTAACCTGGACGGCTTCTTAACATATTCTATGCTTTCAATGGAATATCCATCTCTTGCCGAGGCATTGAGCCTATGATAAACCCTTTGCCTTTGATTGATTTCATTGGAGTAATAGAGCCCGCTTAAGGAAATCAAAATTATTATCACCAGCAGAGATATGACCAGCCGTAGGTCCAGGAGGTATTTCCGCAGGGTATTTAAAATAATCAGCCGTTTCATCTATCTTAAATCGTATCTATTAAAGTTGTACAAAGATAGAAGCATCAGTATCACATTCCAGGATATTAATATAACAAATCCTTCAAAATCTTGGGTCGTATCTGATAAACAGCACAAAGGAGATGAGAAAGAAAATGATATTTAGCATAATCATATAAAATATTCCCCAAAGATAATCTCCAAAATTGACCGGTATCCCTGTTTCCGGCTCATCGGGTATTTTAAATTGACCCTCTTCCAATTTGATGTCACTTAAATCTGAGTAGGCGGATAATTTTTTTATTACAAAAGCTCCATCCTCAGCAAGTATATTGAGCATTGTTTTTATATCTAGAATCTCTCCCTGTGCGTATGCACCTGGCTCTTTGGGTAATAAGTCATTTAGCCTAGACTTGCCAAGCCAAGCGAACCCAGATGGTGATTCATCAGATTCTTTTATAAGATACTGTTTTTGCTGGGCAAGAGCTACAGGTTGAAATTGCTCTTTAATATTTTCTGCCAATCTTTGAAGCAAAGCCTGATGTGCATACCCGGTGCTGCCGGTCATTTCGCACAGATTTTGATAAAGGAAAAAGGGGGATATCTTCGCTAACAGAAATTTCAATCGTATCTGCTCCTTAATTTTGTTCTGGAAATCTCTTTTCACTTTCGCCTCTGCTTGTAGCCTTTCATTCCTTACAGAGAAATGCTTCTCATAGATTTCTTTTTGCAATTGCTCTACTAATATCCGCTTCTGCTCATCAGGGATAGGCTTATTCACTATCGGCTCTAATAATGAATCCGAAATAGATATACGACCACGAAATTGGTCATTTGCAATTCTAATGTTCTCCTCCAGAACAATTGGAGATGGGGCAGGCCTCACATACTCACCGGCGATAAAGCTTAAATTCGGTATTACAAAAATGAAAGCAATCCATATCAAAAGAGCAAAAAGTAGAGAAATGGATGAGCTTTTAAAGAGAACCGAACAGAATATCCCCATCAAGCTGATAAGGGAGATAAATAAAACAGATAATATGAAAATTATCAGGATTTTATAAAAATCTGAGATGCCTAGATACACATTCCCTATAATCCTCAATATCAGAACATCAATCATCAACCCCATCAGCAGCAGCACGGAGAGAAACACCACCGCACTGATATACTTGCCGAGAAGGAGGTCGGATTTTCTCACCGGATTGGATATGGTTAATGCCAGAATGCCGCTCTCCCTTTCCCCGGAGATCTCAGAATAGGTCAGCAGCAGCGCCAGCAGGCTGATAAATACCCCCACTATAAAGGTCCAATCGGGCTGGATGATGTCCTTCAAATAGGAGAGGGCATCAATCTTCTTATATTCTTCCTC
Organism: Candidatus Aminicenantota bacterium; assembly: GCA_029880275.1. Lineage (GTDB taxonomy): Bacteria > Acidobacteriota > B3-B38 > Guanabaribacteriales > B3-B38 > Guanabaribacterium. The sequence continues at coordinate 35,020 of JAOUOQ010000001.1, forward strand.
TACCACAAAGGGGGTAATCCTGAACACATCCGGCAGTCCCTTCTCACCCCCCTCGGATAAAAAGATCAGTTTAGCCGGCTTTTTCACATACTCTATGCTCTCAATGGAAGATTCATCTCTTGCTAAAGTATTAAGTCTATTATAAACCCTTTGCCTTTGATTGATTTCATGCGAGTAATAAAGCCCGCTTAAGGATATGAGTATTATTATCACCAGCAGAGATATGACCAGCCGTAGGTCCAGGAGGTATTTCCGCAGGGTATTTAAAATAATCAGCCGTTTCATCTATCTTAAATCGTATCTATTGAAGTTATACAAGGAGAGAAGAAGTAGTATTACATTCCAGGATATTAAGATAACAAGTCCCTTCAGGCTTTCTGAGAGACTTGCCAGGAGAGAGGATTTCTTATACTCCACTTGGGGAATTCCTGAGGTATCCAGGGGCTCGTCACCGGTGCTCCAAGTGGTTAGTCTGCGAGGGTCTTTTTTTAGTTTCTCCGCCTGCCACAAAGCGAAGGTCTCGTTCAAATTCTGCGCCTGTCTGATAAATTTCAGATAAGACGGCAGACTGGTATTGGAAAGAGATTCTAACCCGCTCTGGTAGGCCATAAAAGGAGACAGAAAAGAAAGAGAATCTCTTATATTATATTGCTGAACCTTCTCATTTATATACAGCATATCCCATAGGTTTGCAGAAGGTTTTTCGCCTGTTTCTCCCATAATTGGCTGCTCTATCTCGGGAATGGGATGGTATCTCTCAGCTATATAGGAAGAGAAATTTGGTATTATCAAAAGCAATACAATCCACAGTAGCAGCAACAGGGCAAGCGAATTAGCCGACGAGTGAAAAAGGGATGAAATAGATACCCCTAACAGGGCGAAAACCGAGATAAACACCACGCTCAACAGAAAAGAGAAATTGAGCCGTAGAAAATCTTCAACATTCAAATCAATCTTCCGGGAGCTCACTAATATCAACTCCAGAATTATAAATGACATCAGCAGGGGAATTATTAAGGTTAAAATGGAGCCAAAAAACTCTCCCAGAATAACCTTGTATCTGGCAAGGGAATGAGAAAAGCACAGGCTCAATGTCCTATCCTCTTTTTGCCCGGTTATGGAGTCGTAGGTTATGATAATGGCAATAAAGCTGATCAGCACGGCGATTATCTTCCCCAGGTCCAGATACCCAAACAGCGGGGACAGGCTGTAATGGCTGCTGTATTTGGAGATGCTCATCCTCCCGGCAAATTGCCCAGGGATTTTAATGCTCGAGCCAAACTCGTCGGTATAGCCGGTGCTTATCAGGGACAGCTGCTCCACCGGACGATTTAAATGCAAATGAAGCTGCCCATACATTCTGGCGTAAAATCTGACAGTGGCAGCACGATCCTCAGCCGCCTCGTACAGCTCCTTTTCCATCTGATAGCGCCCCAGTAAAACCAGCGTCCCGATGCTTATACAGGCCACCAATAGAATGGTCAAGATGATAAACCTTAATGAGAAAATATTGAGTAGTATCCTTTTTTTAATAATTAACCACATAATGGCTTATCTCCAAAATACTATATTGTTATAGTTAAATGCAATAAAGCATATTATTTGTCCTTTCGAAGAGTAAATATATTACATTTTTCTAAGTTTTATTAAATCTATACTTCTCCTTTAATATATATAAACGACATTATTGAGCGAGTTATTACAACCTTTTTTATTCAAAAATCAATATAAAAAAGCAAGTGGAAAAGCCAATTTAAACTTGACAAATAGAGACTAAGATTATATATTATATTATGACTAAAGATTAGAGGAGGTGATGTTCAATGCAACTCATCAGATGGAAACCTTTCAGAGAGTTCTTCACTCTTCCCGAGCGGTTCGACCGGCTATTTGAGGAGAGCCTGGCTCGCATGGAGGAAAATCTGCCCTCATGGTGGATGAGCAGGTGGCCCTCGACCGAAATCTACCAGACCGACCAAGAGATCGTCCTCAAGGCGGAGCTGCCGGGGATTGACCCAAAGAATATGAGCATCCATGTGGACCATGGCAGGCTGCGCATAGAGTGTGAGCGGAAGCATGAGAAGCAAGCCAATGAAGAGAACTATCATCGTCGGGAGCTCGCCTACGGCAAGTTCTCCCGAACCTTCACCCTCCCAACCTCAATCGACCAGGGGAAGATTAATGCCCGTTATGAAAAGGGCATCCTCCACATAACCCTCCCCAAGAAGGAGGAACACAGAGAAAAGGAAATAAAGATAAAGGTCGAATAATCAGCGTAATCCCGGGGCAGTGGAGGATTATAGCGCCGCTGCCCTTTTTTTATCCCCTCCCCCTGTGTGCTCATAATCTTTCGAGTAAGGACGAGAAAAGGGGTTATTTCTCCTTGACAAACGAAAGTGCTTATGATAGATATAATAGCTCTGAAATTTATTTTTTCCTACAAGGAAAGGGCAAGAAGAAGCGCAAAAGAGATTCTTGCGAGTTAAAATCTTCATCTTGAATAATCTTCTTCAAAGAGAGCCGGGAGGGATACTCTCTCCCAGACCGCTTGAGGTGAGTCACAAGGGTTTAAAAAGTGGATAAAAGTGTCCTGGTTATCGGAGGTGGGGTAGCGGGTATTACGGCAGCCCTTAAGTTAGCCAACAGCGGAGTGCGGGTTGTGCTGGTGGAAAAGAGCCCGGAACTGGGTGGTGCGGTTGTTTCATATTGCTGTAAAGCCACCGAACAATGCAACAAGTGCTCGGTGTGCGTCGCCAATCAAAAGATGGAAGAGCTGTGGAGCGCGCCCAATCTCTCACTTTTCACCAGCTCCGCCATAGGTAAAGTTGCTCGCGGTGAGGGCGGGTTTCATATCACGGTAACGCGCAAGCCCACCTATGTTGATGATAATAAATGTGTTCGCTGTAAGCTGTGCACTGAGAAATGCCCCACCAAGCCAAGCTCCATTTTCCTCCCCCCTCCTCACTCACCTTTGCAGAGCTATGTAATTGACACTGACAGGTGTCTATATTTTCAAAGCAAAAAGTGTAAGCTTTGCCAGGAGGTGTGCCCTGCGGAAGCGATTAACCTTTCCCAAAAGGCAGGGGAGGAAAACTTTCAGGTGGGAGCACTCGTTGTGGCAAGCGGCTTTTCTCCCTTTGACTCCTCCCGGAAGAAGAGATACGGCTATGGAGTTTATCCCGATGTAATCACAGCCCTTGAACTGGAGGAGCAGCTGCGAATAGAAGGGAAGCTCAGCCGACCCTCCGATGGCAGCCAACCCAAACAGGTAGCCTTTATCCAATGCTTCGGCAGCCGGGATGCTCATGTGGGGAACAACTACTGCTCCAGAGTCTGTTGCACCTACACCATGAGACTGGCCAACCTTCTCAAGTTCAAGCACCCCGACTCAAGCATAACTATATTTTATATGGACATTCAGACTTTCGGAAAAGAGTTTGAGCAATTTTACCAGCAGTGCCGCCAGAAAATTCAATTTATCCGTGATATGCCCTCCCTCATCCAGCAGGATGGGGACAACCAGCTCTTAATCACCTATCAGGACAGAAAAGAGGGTAAAGTGGAGCAGAGCAATTTCGACCTGGCTGTCCTCTCTGTGGGTCTTTGTCCGGGAGAGGATACCGAGAAGCTGGTTGAATTGCTGGGGCTTCAGACCAATGAGCACGGCTTCTTCAAGTCGCTAAGCCCCCTGCAAACCAACGAAACAGAGGCAGAGGGAATATTCCTTGCCGGCACCTGTCAGGGACCCCGTGACATAAGCGAATCTGTCGCCCATTCTCTCGGTGCGGCGGAGAAAGCCCTCGCCTATCTGGGAGCTGAATAGATGGCTGAGGAAAAAAGAATAGGGCTTTTCCTTTGCAACTGCGGGGGAAGTCTTAACGCTCATTTAGACCTCAAAAGGCTGAAGGAATATAGCCAGGGGCTACTCCAGGTAGTGTATGTAGAGGAGCTCAGAACCTTTTGCCTCCCTGAGGACTCCCAGCGCATAGCCTCCATCATCAAGAAGGAGAACCTTTCGGGCGTCGTATTAGCCGGGTGTCCCCATCGGAATTCCGAATCCATAGCTTCAGCTATCGCCCGGGAATCCAACCTGAATCAGCATCTAATCACCTTCGCTCCCATCAGGGAGCATTGCGCCTGGGCCTATCCCCAGCGGGAAACAGCTACCCTGAAAGCCGAAAAAATGCTGGCATCGGCGGTAGCCCGAAACATCCTTCTCCATCCCCTAGAAGAAGAGGAGCTGCCCGCCGAGAAAAGCGTCCTTATCATAGGGGGAGGAATTGGGGGCATCCAGACCGCTCTGGAGCTCTCCCGCATGGGATTTGGAGCCATCATACTGGAGAAGAAGCCCCATCTGGGAGGACTGATGAAAGGCACTGCCGCCCCCTTCGATTCGGTTACCCAACCGCTGGAGCTGATTTCCTCCCGCATAGAGACCGCCACCAAGGATCCCGGGATAGACATCCTCACCTCCAGCGAATTGATAAAGCTGGAGGGAGAGCCGGGCAGATTCCAGGCTCATATAAAACAGAAAGGAAAAAAGAAAACCATAACCGCGGGCGCCATAGTGGCGGCTGCCGGCTATCTGGTCAGCTTTCCCAAGGAGAGCTATGGATTCCCCCTCTCCGAGCGAGTCATCACCCAATCGCAGTTATCCGCTATACTGGCCGACGAGAAAAAAACCCAGGCTTTGCTTGGGGGGGATAAAGGAAAAGGAAAAAATCTCATCTTCATCCTCGGAATGGGTGGGGAGAGCACCCCTCTGACCACCGCCTTCGCCCTCAAGGTATCATCGCTTATTAAAGAAAAGTATAATTGGAATATATTCATTATTTACAACAATATCAAAGTTGCCGGCGAGGGGCTGGAGGCACTCTTCCGCCAGTGCCGGAGTCAGGGTATTATCCTGCTAAGATACGATGAATCCCGTCCCGGGTTTACCGTCAGCAAGGAGAAGATAGACATCCGCCTCAGCGGTCTGCTCACCTCCCTGGAAAAAGAGGAGGAAGTAACTCTCCCCGGCCACCTTATGGTGGTCGAAGAAAGGATAGAGCCCGAGCCCGATTTTGAGAACCTTGCCCAACTGTTGGGGATAAATGTTGACCCTCAGGGCTTTCTCCAGAAGGACAACCCTCATCTGTTCCCCATCGCCACCAACAAAGCGGGAGTTTTCGTGATGGGCTCTTGCCATCATCCCATGCTGCTGCCCTTTATCATGGAAGAGGCGGCAGCAACCGCTCTCCATATTGCTGAGCAGCTTTCCGAGGGAAAAATCAGGGTCTTCAAAGAGAGGGCAATGGTGGATAAGGGTAAGTGCACCCTTTGCCTGACCTGCATTCGTCTCTGCCCCCATAATGCCATCTTTTACGACCGGGCAGCGGTCATCTCGGAGGCGTTGTGCCAGGGCTGCGGAGTCTGCGCCAGTGAGTGTCCGGCAGAGGCAATAGAGATTAGAAATTATACCACCCATCAGCTTATGGCTGAGATAGGAGTTAGCCGAAAGGCTTCTTAAAAGGGGGAATTAAATTGCCAAAATATGATGTCGCCATTATAGGAGGGGGACCCGGGGGTTATGTGGCTGCCATAAGAGGAGCTCAGATGGGAGGGAAAATCTGCGTGATAGAAAAAGAAGAAGTGGGGGGAACCTGCCTCAACTGGGGCTGCATCCCCACCA
>JAOUOQ010000195.1 GCA_029880275.1 Candidatus Aminicenantota bacterium
AGGGGACTAATCCCATCCGATAGATGAAAAGCGGCAGCCCCTCACCCAGGGAGAGCTGGTAGATAAAAACCATTACATTTGCCCCTATAATCCCCACCGTCAGCATAGGGAACGAGAAGGAGGGGTTTTCGTCCTTCAGAGGTATCATCGTTTTTGCTACCGTGAATTAAAGCTACCTGTTTCAATATACCATAAAAGACAAAGATTCACCGAGCTTTTTGTCGCCAGATAAACTAATTTTTAGTTCAGGGTGAAGGATTTCTGTGGGCATTTTTTAGCAGGCAATTTTTGAAAATTCCAAATGAAAACTAAGCTAAAAGCCTCAGACGATGACCGAGGGCAGTTATATCTTTTAATAGGTTACTTCTGCGAGATGAATAATATCTTATAAATTAGACTCAATCAACCCATTATCTAATAAAAAATTCCATTTTTTTGTTGACATATATTTAAGAAATAGCATATTATTTTATCAGCTTGCTAAGGATGTGTTGCCGAGAGTAATTAATGATTACTCGCAGGTTCGCATATCTGAGCACTATTGCAGAATTATTATGCTTTGCCATCGGGTTTTCCAGGGAATAAGGGAATGGTATGTGGATTTATATCTTTGATAAAAAGGGATATGTAACTACTATCCTCACCACGGTGGTGGGGGATGTTTTTAACCTATTTTAAAAAAGGGAGGTACGCATCATGACAAGGCAGCACTTTTTCATAGTTTCCGTTTTTCTGGTATTCATCCTTGTCACCTCAGGTGTTCTGTGTGCGCAGCGGGTGATTGACCTGGATAAGATATGGGGGGATATGCGGGTGCTGGGAGCTGCATCTGAGGATAAGTCTGGCTCTGCGGTTGCCTATGGGGACATCAATGGGGACGGCTTCGACGATATCATCATAGGCGCCGCTTGTGCTGACCCCGGTGACCCTGCACGCGCTAACGCCGGGGAGACCTATGTCATCTTCGGCTCCAGCTTCCCCTCACCACCTTACACCATAGATTTGAGCACCGACCAGGCCGATATCACCATCTGCGGGGATAATACTGGAGACGGGGCTGGCTCTGCGGTGGCCAGCGGGGATATCAACTGTGATGGATATGATGATATTATAATCGGTGCTACTGGGGCTGATCCCGGTGACCCTGCACGTAGCGATGCCGGGGAGACCTATGTCATCTTCGGCTCCAGCTTCCCATCCCCACCCTACACCATAGATTTGAGCACCACCTCAGCCGATATCACAGTCTGCGGGGCTGCTGCTGCTGATTGGTCTGGCTGGGCGCTGGCCAGCGGGGATGTAGACGGCGATGGATATGATGATATTATCATCAGTGCCCCAGAAGCTGACCCCGGTGGGCGCACCGCTGCCGGGGAGACCTATGTCATATTCGGCGGCAGTTTATCATCACCACCTTACACCATAGATTTGAGCACCACTCCAGCCGATATCACCGTCTGCGGTGCTGGCAGTTGGGATTATTCTGGCTATGCGGTGGCCAGTGGGGATATAAACAGTGACGCATATGATGATATTATCATCGGTGCACCTACTTTTCCTCCCCATCCGACGCTGCTTGGGGAGACTTATGTCATCTTCGGCGGCAGTTTCTCATCACCGCCTTACACCATAGATTTGAGCACTACTCCCGCCGGTATCACTGTCTGCGGGGCTGCTGCTGAGGATTATATTGGCAAGGCTGTGGCCAGCGGAGATGTAAACAGCGATGGATATGATGAAATCATTATCGGTGCCCCTTATGCTGACCCCGGTGACCCTCCACGCTCTGGTGCCGGGGAGACCTATGTTATCTTTGGCTCCAATTTCTTATCACCGCCTTACACCATAGATTTGAGCACCAGCCCAGCCAACATCACCGTCTGCGGGGCTGGTTATGGTGATCTCTCTGGCTATGCAGTGGCCAGCGGGGATGTCAACGGTGATGGATATGATGACATCATCACCAGTGCCTGTTTGGCTAACCCCGATGACCCTCCACGTGACGGAGCCGGAGAGACCTATGTTATCTTCGGCTCCAGTTCACCACCAACAACCATCGACCTGAGCACGCAATCAGCCGACATTTGCATCTGCGGGGATGATGCTTATGATTGGTCTGGCTATGCGGTTGCCAGCGGGGATGTGAACGGAGACGGATACGATGATATGATCATCGGAGCCAATAACGCCAGCCCTCCTGCAGGCTATCATTTCGGGGAGACCTATCTCATTGCAGGAGGCGGTGCCTTTATCACCGCTCACGGTCTCGGCGGCAAAAGCTGGGTAAAGGAGTTTAATCTCCTGACAAACAGTTGGAATTCTTTCAAAGCCTTCGGAGCTGTGAACAGCCAGGGCGAGGTCCATCTGTCCATTGGCGATATTGATGCCGATAAACTGGATGAGATTGCCGCCGGTCAGGGTGAGGGGGCAAAGTCCTGGGTCAAGTTCTTTGAGGTGGACGGCTCCCTCATCAGCACCTTCAAAGCCTTCGGAGCCGCAAACACCAGCGGTGAGCTCCATCTGGCTTTAGGCAACTTTGATGCTGACACCGCTGATAAAGAGATAGCCATCGCTCAGGGAGAAGGTGGTCAGTCGTGGGTCAAGACCTTTGAGACCGATGGGACCCTCATCACCAGCTTCAAAGCCTTTGGTGCCGCTAATGCGCAGGGTGAGGTTCATGTGGCAGCCGGCGACCTGGAGAACGCCGATGGGATTGACGAGATAGTAGTAGGCATGGGAGAGGGCGGCACCTCCCGGGTGAAGATATTCAACTATGATGGAACCGTCATCCGCTCCTTCGCGGCATTTGATTCTACCGATAACCCCGGCGGTGAGGTGCGTCTGGCGGTGGGCAACTTTGATGCCGATGCTGATTTAGAGATAGCCGCCGCCACCGGTTACAATGGGGGCAACCTGGTCCGGCTGTTTGAAAAGGATGGCACCTTAATCAAGCAATTCTTAGCTTTTGGCTTTGGCGGTAACACCAACGGCGATGTGCAAATAACTGCCTCTGATACAGATAACGACGGAGTAGATGAGATAATCTGCGCCCATGGTGAGGGAGGCAGTTCCCAAGTCAAGGTGTTCAAGGCTGATGGCACTTCCATCCTCAGCTTCAAAGCCTTCGGTGGCGTAAACGCTCAGGGCGAGGTGCACTTAGGCAGGAGCAACTACTAAGGCGAGTACTTTTTAGTATCGTAAAGCAGCAGCTTCTAAACGGAGTTATGCCTGCTTAATGGAAGCTTACTTTTCTTGCCATGCTTCCATAAGACGGTTATCACGCTTGAAGCATAAGACCGTCAGCAAATGCCCACCTTTTTTCCTGAAAATGTGAAGCCAAAGCCTATCTGAGGAGCCGTGCAGGAGGGATAGCCGTCTTGTATCTCAGGGGACATAGAAAATATCAGACAACATATATTGACATAGACAAAGTATAATTAACTTTTTTGTTGACATCAGTTTGATAGTGAGCTAATATTATACTGATTTTTCTCTCTCAAGAAAAAAAATGAGAGAGGCGAGGTTAATCAAAGGTTATGAAAAGGTTTTTCACTCTGAGTTTTCACCAGATGATTATTCTGCACATAGCTTTGGTGGGTAAGTATAATTTTCATGCAACTGATTTATTTTTCATACAGAGAGCAAATGATCAATAATTCTCATCACCGCGGTG
>JAOUOQ010000196.1 GCA_029880275.1 Candidatus Aminicenantota bacterium
CTCGGAGGGGCTCAGCTTCTCCAGATAGTGTATCTCGCTCGCTCCCAGTATCTGGATTCTGCCACTGCGCAGATACTCAATATCACCCAGAAGGGCTAAACCGGGCTTCTGAATGCGGGGGACGGTAATCTCCCTTTTAAGCCCCCTTTTCCCCGCAATCAACCTCAGCTGGAGTGGCGCTGCCTCCTCGCTCAGCAATTCTCTGACCTTAATAGCTAAAGCTGCCTGCATCTCTTCACCGGATTAAAATGGCTATCTTACCCCTCACCGAGGGGTAGAATTATTCCTTGAGGCTATCTCTCCTTCTTCCTCCTCTTGTTATCCCGTATTTTCTCCCGAGACTTCTTTGCTTGCCGTTCGATTTTATCCAATGCCTGAACGATGGAAGAATACATGTCATCGGTTTCCTCAGTTCCGCTGAGGATATTATACTTAGTCTTTATGATTATCTCCGCTTTCTGCCGATGTTTCTCTATGGAGAATTTGATTTCCACCTGCTGTATATCCCTCTGGAACTTCTCAATTTTCCTCAGCTTATTATATGTAAAAAACTTTAAGGCTGGGGTAATCTCAACCCCTTTTCCGGTAAATTCGACCTTCATTTTTCCCGTCTCCTTCTATTAAACTTGGAAGGAATTAGGGACTTTTTGCTTTACTCACTCTTGGAACTTCCCTTTAAAAAAAGGCTTTGCTAAGATAGAGAGCTCTCTTCTCTGCACAGTCAAGAGATTGCCTTTCTCAATTTAGAGGCTGGTATTCGCAATTGCTCCCGATATTTGGCGACTGTCCTCCGGGCAATATTAAGACCTTCGGCGCGAAGCATGTCAGAAATCTTGGAATCGCTAAGAGGCTTATGGGAGTCCTCCTCTTCAACAAGTCTTTTTATCTTCTGTTTGATCTTTATGGAGGAGACCTCTTCCCCGAAGATGTTGTTAAGCTTACTGTGGAAGAAATACTTCATTAAAAACAGCCCCTGGGGGGTTTGCATATACTTGTTGTTCACTACCCGGCTGACCGTCGACTCATGCATCCCTATGTCATCGGCCACATCGCTGAGCACCATGGGTTTCAGCGCATCAACCCCCTTATCCAGGAATTCGGTCTGACTATCCACTATGCTCTTGGCTACTTTGTAAATGGTCCGTTGCCTCTGGTTATAGCTCTTTATCAGCCAGAGAGCGGAACGGAACTTCCCGCGAATATAATCTACCACCTCAGGAGGAGCACCCGCCGAGGGACTCAGCATTCTCCGATAGAGTGAGCTTATTCTCAGCTGGGGAAGCCCGTCTTCGTTGAGCATGACCTCATACTCCCCGTTCTTCTTCACTACAAAGACATCGGGGACCACATAGAGCGAATCTCCGGTTGAAAATTTCCGACCCGGTTTGGGCTCCAGGCTCCGGATAGTTTCCACTTCCCTCTTGATTTCCTCAAGTGAGCGATTGAGGATTTTTGCCAGCTTGTTAAGCTGATTCCCCTGCAGCAACTGGAGGTGCTCCTTGACAATCAGGTCAGCCAGAGTCCCCTCCAGTCCCAGAGCTTTTAGCTGCAAGGAGAGGCACTCCTTCAAATCGCGAGCACCGACTCCCGCAGGGTCAAGGCTCTGAACAAGCCTTAAAGCTTCCTCAACCTGCTCACTGGTGAAATCCCCCATTTTGGCTATCTCCTCCGCCGAGGCTCTCAGGTAGCCATCTTCATCGATATTGCCGACGATGGCACTGCCTATCTCCAGAATCTTCTTGGAAGAGGTAGAAAGTCTTAGCTGCCAGAGGAGATAATCACTAAGGGTGGAAGGCTTGGATAGGGTGCTCTCGAAGGAAGGGAGCTCCTGCCAGTTATCGTAAGGTCTTATGGAACCGTACTCTTGATAATCCTGGAAGAAATCCTCTAAGTTGACCTCGCCAAAGGGGGCCGACAGGTCGATCTCAGCCTCCTTCTCCTTGCTTTCTTCCGCTCTATCCTCTTCCGGCGGGCTCTCCTCCGCTGTTGTCGACTCCTGGGAAATCTCCTCCAGCAGGGGGTTCTTTTCTACCTCCTGCCGAAGGACATTCTCCAGCTCTAATCTCGGCAATTGCAGCAGTTTGATGGCTAACTGCAGCGAAGGGGTCATAACCAGACGCTGCGTAAGCTTAGGAACCAGCTTTGGTTTTAACTCCATGGCACCCTTTTAATCTAATTTGAATTTCTCCCCCAGATAGACCTCCCTCACCTTAGCATCGCTGCCCAGACTCTGGGGGGTTCCGGCGCGAAGTATCCTCCCATCGCTGATAATGTATGCACGGTCGGTAATTTGTAAGGTCTCTCTCACATTATGGTCGGTCACTAAAATCCCAATCCCCTTCTCTTTTAGCTCGCAGATGATAGTCTGAATATCAGCAATAGCTTTGGGGTCGATGCCGGTAAAGGGCTCATCCAGGAGGATGAAGCTGGGCGAGGTCACCAGCGCGCGGGCAATCTCTACCCTTCGCCTCTCACCCCCCGAGAGGGTAAACGCCTTGCTCTTTGCCAGATGCGCCACCCCCAGCTCCTCCAATAGGGCCTCGGCTCGCTGCCGCTGCTCGGCTGGTGGGATTCCCAGGGTTTCCAGGATAGCTAACAGGTTCTCTTCAACGTTGAGCTTCCGAAAAATGGAGGGTTCTTGCGGCAGATAGCCAATCCCCTTTCTCGCTCTTATATACATAGGGTAATGGGTTATTTCCTCACTATTTATAAATATCCTGCCTCCGTCAGCTTTGATCAATCCGACCATTATATAAAAGGTGGTAGTTTTCCCCGCCCCATTGGGACCCAATAAGCCGACCACCTCACCCCGGTGGATCTCCAGGCTGAGATTGTTTACCACCTTCCGTTCGCGATACGATTTTGACAGTCTTTCTGCTTTGAGGAAGCTCATTTCTCTAATTACTACTTTTTCTCTGTGGGAGGTTTGTGTATGGACTCTACTCGCTCGTCTTTTCTGGCATTGAGAATCATTCTATCATTCTTTAAAAATATTGTCAATATATTGCCTGTGTAGCTCACCACTCCCTCTTCGATGAAACGCACCTCGTTCCCCGTTAAGGTGAGCTTCTCTTCCTTGAAATCAAAGACTCCCTTATCCCCTTCTGCTCCCTTTGTCCCCTGATAGACTTTGACTCCTCCCTGAGCGATTGCCTCTACCAGCTCCTCTCCCTTGGAATCAAGGATAAGGTCAAGTTTATCAGCCTTTATGGAAAGCCCGTTCTTATTTGCGGTAACAGTGTTAAAGTAGCGGATGGGACCGTTCGGCTTATGGTAGACCATCGCGGCCGAGGTTATCTCCAATAATTCCTCAGAAGAAGATTGCTCACCCTCCCCTTCGGAAGCCGCTTTCTGGGGTAGGACGCTCTTTACCCCCCCCTCGGCTTTCAGCAATCCCTCCTCCTGGTGGATGATTATCTTATCAGCCCACACAATATTGGTGCCCTGAAATGCCTTAACCCCCTCGGAGAAAGTTATTATTCCTTTATTCTTCTCAAAGACCATAGTAGAGGAGTTGAAGACCACCGGGCCTTCCCCTTTTGACCAGGCGAACAGCTCACCGCCCAAGCTCCCCCCTTTTGACCCCTGGCTGAAAAACTGAGTCACCACCTTCCCCTTAGCCACCATGGTATCCTCCTGGAGATGC
>JAOUOQ010000197.1 GCA_029880275.1 Candidatus Aminicenantota bacterium
AGCCGGGTATTTTCTCCATGCCAGCGTGCAGCGGGGCGGGGAGATTACCCAGATTCGCCAGGAGGTACAGCAGATTCGCCAGATGGCAGCCGTTTCCCTGCTGCAGCAGGAATCTGCGAGAGAACAGCTGAGAGAAATAAGCGGGAGTTCTCGCGTGGAACAGCCTTACAAAGCGACCCTGGCAGCTCTCCTCCGTAGCATGGACATCGACACCGATATCGATTTGCGTCCAGCCGGCTTAGATGCTTTTTTCCTCTTTGGTGATTATTCTATGTTCAGACAAGAGGTTGTCCAGGCTCTTTCAGAACAGGCTTCTCCTCTGGTGCACATTGCCTTAACGCTTACCCAACATATAAAAAGCTTTTAGCACTGTGAAAAATTGCGCTCACTTATAATTCTATGAGGAGGAAATGATGAAAAGATTAATTGTAGCTTTGACTCTGGTTTTGTTTGTCTCTTCATTTTTATGCGCTGATGTGTATGTGAAAACTGTACAGCGAACTGAAGCGTATGAAATGATGGGGGAAAAGCGTCCTGAAAATGTAGAAATTGTGGAGATGTGGCTGGCCAAAAACAAGAGTGCCCAAATTAGTAAAATGGTAAGTATTATTATCGATTATGAAAAAGAAAAACTGTATTTCATCGTTCACCCACAAAAGATTTATTTCGAGTTACCGACTACTATCGATAGGACAAAGCTACATGAGCTCCTCCCTCCGAAGATTGCTCAGATTATATCATCAATAACCGTAACTGATGCTAAAGTCAACCTCACCGGCCAGACGAAAAAAGTCGCCAATTGGAATTGTTATGGAGCTGATTTTGAGATGGTGTTCATGATTCCGGCATTAAATATGATGCCGAAATTTAAAATGAAAATGTGGATGACTGAAGATGTTCCTTTTAATTATGAAGCTTATACAAGGCAAAGTGAATTTTTCGAGAGATTTGTTTTTGGAATTCTGAATGTAGATGACAATTCAAAAAAAGAGTTGGAAAAATTGGATACAGTTAAAGGGTTTCAAGTCAGCACTGAAGTCACTTTAAGTATATTTGGCACTGAGATAAAGGCTGTAACACAATGCCTAGAGGTGGCAGTGAGACCGGCACCGGCTGGTGTTTACTCAGCTCCCAGGGGTTATACGAAAAGAACAATACCTCCCCCTCCTTCTGTACCTCCCCCTCCCTCTGCTGTACCTCAACCTCTCACTGCTGTGCCTCCCCCTCCCTCTGCTGTACCTCAACCTCTCACTGCTGTGCCTTCCCCTCCCTCTGCTGTGCCTCCCCCTCCCTCTGCTGCGGTTATACATATTAACACGCTCAAATAGGCAAAAAATGCAAGGTTGTAGCCAATGCGATACAATCGCTTTGGCTCTCCTTCCACTCGTTGAAGATGATATGTGCTATCTCCCCTGCAAGAATAGATGAAGGAAAAATAGAAGGCTCCGCTACCTGGCATTTTGCTTATAAAAAGGGCCTGTTTGTCAAATATATATCCCAAGGCTTTGCAAAAGCTACTGCTACTGTAACCGGACCCCAGAATATGACCATTCCCATTACACAGAAAAGCAAGATTGAAACGAAGCTGAGCAAATAACCCATGTCCGTCTGATTTTGCAAAGTATCGTCAACATAAATACCGGATATTATGGCCAAGGATACCATATCATCTCCGGGAGATTATTTTAAAAAATGATTTGACCTAAAAGCAGGCGCGAATTTAAGGCAAGGTGCTTATAAGGATTCAAAGGAAAAGGGATGTGAAAGGTTGTGAGTCTCGTGCGTCTGCCAATTATGCAAGCTTGTTAGCACACAAGCCTACACCCTACCGCCCCATCGGTCGTCGTCTTAAAGTACCTGATAGGTGGTATCCGCAAAGAATAACGATTGGATTATTCGGGTAATGCAGATTGCATAAACTCTGCCAAATCATTTTTTAGTTTGGCAAGCGAGGCTTTGCGGATATACATCATATGACCGGATTCATAATAACCGAATGTAATCCGGTCTTTTAATTCACCATTTAAATCCAGATGAGAAAACACATATTGGGCAGTAAAATAATCGCATGCGGCGTCGTAATAGCCCTCGGCTATAAAAACTTTGAGGTATTTATTCTCTGTCATAGCTCGGCGGAGCATCTCACCAACACTCACATAACGATCGCGCTTCCATGGGCGAACATTCCCCCAGACTTCATAGCTTAAATCAGTCTCATACTTGAGCTCTGTTCGGATATAATGATTAAATGTCGCCGGGAAAGCACCTTCCCAATCCACCATAGCCGGGTCATATTCATAACGCTCACCGACAGAATCTTTATCAATTCCTTTGTATCGGCTGTCAAGGCGTCCGACTGTGCGGTTTTCATCGCGAAGAAGCTCTTTTCTGAAACGATCCCGGTCAATGCGTAAATTAGATTTCTCGATATAATCGGCCGAAAGCCCCGTGTATCGAGATAACTTACGCACAATTTCTCTTTTTTCATCCGCAGAGAGCCTGTTTCCCTTCACCAGCGCCAGAGTATACTCTCCCAAAGCAAATTTCTCAACTTCATCAAGGACATCGCGCAATTTTTTACTCTGCAGATCAGGGGGAAGCTTTTTATGATACCAGGCTGTAGCTGCGTAGTGAGGAATAATCAAAGCGTCGCCTAAATCTTCACCTGTCTCCACCCCCAGGGATGTAGTTGAGATAAGCATTACGCCGTTCAAATACATCAGGTGACGGTCTCTAAGATGTCCTGCCAATCCTGATGCCCGAGTGGTGCCGTAGCTTTCGCCGATAACAAACTTGGGAGACTCCCAGCGCTTGTTCCGGGTGACATATAGCCGGATAAATTCGCCCACCGATTCAATATCTTCCATAACACCGTGATATTTATGCGGGTCCTCGCCTGGAACCATTCGACTATAGCCAGTGGCCACAGGGTCGATGAAAACTATATCGGTCACATCCAGCACTGAGTATTCGTTGTCAACCAGCCGATAAGGTGGCTGAAGAGCAAAGCCTTCATCGTCATACAAGACCCTCCTGGGTCCAAGAGCTCCAAGATGCAGCCAGACAGAAGCAGTACCGGGTCCCCCATTGAAAGAGAAAAGGAGCGGGCGGCGGCTTTTATCTTTTACATCGTCCTTGGTGTAAGCAATGAAGAAAAAGCTCGCCAGCGGCTTGCCGTTATCCTCTTTGAGGAGTATTGTTCCTGCAGTGGCGGTGTAGTTCAGCGTTTTTCCGTCTATCTGGATGGAGTGCTTGGTAACAGAGAGAGTTTCTTCAGGCGTTTTCAGGGGAGTTTCCTGCGCTGCTAAATTGTGAAAAGAAACGATAAATAATACTACTAAAGAGACATAAAAAATTCTCCTGCCAATCATATCATCCTCCTTTGATTTTTTACATAATACTTATATCATAAAATTTTATAAAGTCAAAATTTTTTTAGAGCTTCAATCTCAAAACAGAATGTTGGGCGATAAGTCTTTTTAAGCATAGTCTTATTTAAAGCAGGTGAGCTAATGCCGATAAAAATCACCATTGGAGCTATAATTTTCTGAGAGCGGTAATTGCCATAGATTTTCTGTTCCTACAATTTTGCTGATTCTGTCAAAGGTGTATCTAAAGTATCAGTATGTGGTTGATAT
>JAOUOQ010000198.1 GCA_029880275.1 Candidatus Aminicenantota bacterium
GGGAGCCTGAGCTCAGTATGAGAAGAGGGTGAGCAGTGTTGACCCCGGGGGAATTCTTATGCTCCGTTCAATGGCTCCCTGTTCCAGGTTATAGGCGAAGACCCTGCGATAACGACGCCCGGGGCTTACTAGGTAAAGCACCCTCCCGTCTTTTCCTACCATTCCATAAGGGGCAAACTCATCCAGCATTATATCCTTTAATTTATTATAAGGACTCTCTTCCTCCGCCTGTGTGCAGGAGAACTGGCATATTCTACGGTCGGAGTGATGGAGAACGAAGAGCCTGTTCTGTGTGCGATTGAGCAGAAGCTGAGAAGCTCCCTCATAGACAGGATACCGGTGGAGCACCCTGCGGTAGGGAATGCTCACCTGCACCAGCTGCTTTGAGCTCTGGCAGAGGATCAGGAGGCTCTGGTTATCAGGCGCGATGACGATATCCACCGGCTTCATGCCCACGGCTATCTCATTATCCACCTTGTTTCTCCTCAAGTCAAGGAACAGCAATTTTCCTGTCTCACCAGAGATTGCATAAGCCTGCTTGTCATCAGTGCTGATAACTAATTTGGAGATGGGGACAGCAATGGGGAACTCTTCCACCACCCGATAGCTCAGGCAATCGATGACCTTAATGGTTTTCTCCCCCTGGTGAGGAAGGTAGTATCTGCTACCATTGGAGGTGAAATCTCCCACCGTAGGCACCTCACCCACATATATCCGCTTGATAATATTTTTCATCTTCAGGTCAAGTACCAGTAACTCGCCTTTTTCTTTCACCGAGGCAGGACGCCGCACATACTGACAGGAGACAAACAGCTCATTTCCCTGGGGTCTTCTCCGGAAGCCCATGGGATAGCTTCTAAAGGTCCCCCAGGTGTCCGGGGGGACTTCTCCCAGGGAAAGCACCTGGAGGGAGGTTATCCTGTCCGAAGTGATATCTATGAAAGTCAGAAGATTGCTCCCAGGATTCAGCAGGATGAGGTAGCTGAGGGAGGGGAGGTGAGCCCATTGCTGAAATGCTTCTGGGGGGCTTACGCTCATTATTTCCGCCAGGTGGCAGAGGGAGGCGGCCATCAATCTACCCACCTCGGTCACCAAAGGGATAGAGATGATTTCTATGGTATCGGTAGATGCATGGTATAAGGGATTTGTGGGCAGATAGTCCTCCATAAGACAAATGGCTGAGTATCCGTTGTTCCAGAAGGGAGCATGGTCGCTTCCATCGTAAGTGCGATTGATTACCCTGAGGAGATGAAGATCAGCGGTGTAGTGAGGGGCGAGCTTGATAACCGTGTCCAGCAGCCAGATGGAATTCTCATCGGCAATTATGTCTATGTCTTCCGGCGGGAGGTCCTGGTATCCGACCATATCCACATTTATCATGGCAACGATATTCTCCCTTTGCTCCGCTGCACGGCGGGCATAGATGGCACTACCCAGGATACCCTCCTCCTCGGCGGAGAAGGCGATGAACCTTATGGTGTAATCAAATTGATAAGAGCTCAGCGCTCGGGCAACCCCCAGGAGAACGGCGACCCCGGTGGCATTGTCGTCGGCTCCCGGGGCATGGGCTTCAGGATGGATGGGGGAGATAAGCTCATCCTCTGAACGCCGGGCAATAGTGTCGAAGTGCGCCCCCAGAATGACCACTTTCTCCGGGTGGAGAGCGCCTCTTTTAGTGGCTATTATGTTCCTTCCTTCCTCCATCAGTCCCGACTCCTCGTTCCAGAAAGCAAAGGTGTCGAAGAAGACATCATCCAGCCCGAAGCTTCTGAATTTGTGGTGGATATAGAGGGCAGCTTTTTGGCTTCCTTTACTTGGTGTGTAGCGGGTTCCCATATTTTGTAGGTCAATGATGTATCCCTTAAGCTCCTCTTCGGAGATAGTGTTTACGATGTTCTTGATGGTCGGGGATTGCTGGCTGGCAACATCTGTCAAACCCTTCTCCAGGTAAGCCAACAGGGAGCGGTAGAAGGCGAATATCATTACCATTATAAGAATAACCAGAAACCCTGAGAGGGTATTTCTCTTGCTATGATTTTTTTTCATTTTCATTTATTCCTTTGTCTGAGAGGTGAAGAAGGTTCTCTCTAGTGAACACCCCTCTGTTGGCTATGACTTTGGTGATTACCTTCGGGGGGGGTGATGGCTGGAAGCTAATTGGGTATCATTACAGCCTATATGACTTTTCCGCCGAAGAAGGAGATATGCGTGCAGAGCCAGTTAGTATTGGTGCCCACAGCATTACCCGGCAGAAGCTCATACCCCACAGCGACGATGTCAATGTTTTTTAAGGTGTTTATCACCTCTCTGTGGGGAGTGGTGCTGTTAGCATTGCGCAGGTTTCTCTTCCTTTGGAGGTGATACCTCTTCCCGTACACCAAATTCCCTGAGCTTCTTTGCCAGTTCTTTTAGCCGTTCATCGACCAGGTAATTAACGGTTCCCTTCTCATAGGTGCCATCCTTTTTCTTCCCCCCTGCTTTTACACCGGTGAGGATTTCTATCCCCTGGTCAATGGATTTTATCGGGTAGATGTGGAACTTGCTATTCTTAACCGCCTCTATCACATCCTTTCTCAGCATGAGGTCGTTGATGTTGATATAGGGAATCATGACCCCTTGCTTTCCGTTAAGCCCTTTAGCCCGGCAGATGTCAAAGAATCCTTCTATCTTCTCATTGACTCCCCCGATGGGTTGAATCTCTCCCTTCTGGTTTACCGAGCCGGTGACGGCTATATCCTGCCGCAGGGGGAGCGCCGAGAGCCCGGACAGGATGGCGTAGACCTCGGTAGAAGAAGCGCTGTCCCCTTCGACACCGCTGTAGGACTGCTCAAAGCAGATGCTGGTGCTCATAGAAAGGGGTTTTTCCTGGGCATATTTTCCCCGCAGATAGCCGCTGAGGATGAGAACCCCTTTATTGTGAGTCTTCCCACTGAGGTCGGCTTCCCGTTCAATATTAATTACCCCGGACCTTCCCAGGGAAGTCTCGGCAGTGATCTTCGAGGGTCTGCCGAAGGAGTAGTCTCCCATCATCAAGATAGACAGTCCGTTTACCTGTCCCACTTTCTCCCCGGTGATGTCTATCATGATGACCCCTTCTCTGATGAGCTCCTTGATTTTGTCCTCTATCATATTGAGCCGATAGATGTTTTCCTCTATAGCTTTGTCCACATGTTTTTCTTTCACATAGGGGCTGTCATCTTTTACTGCCCAATAGTTTGCCTCACGGATGATGTCGACTATCTTGTTGAACTTGGTGGAAAGCTTCTTTTTATTGCCCGCCATGCGTACTCCGTGCTCCACCACCGCAGCTACACCGGTGCGGTCGAAGGGCTTTAGCTCATCATTCTGGCAAATCATGGCAATAAATGAGGCGTATCTGGCTCTGTTCTCCTTATTGTTGTTCATCACGACATCGAAATCGGCTTTTATCTTGAAGATCTTTTTGAAATCCTCCTCATAGTTATAAAGCAGGTGATAGAGATAATTATCTCCGATCATCACCACCTTCAGGTCAACCTCAATAGGTTCTGGCTTTAAGGCAGAAGTGGTGAGCATGTAGAAGGGGTCGTAGGCCTGGATTTCCACCTTGCGTGTTTTCAGGGTGCGCTTCAGGGCA
>JAOUOQ010000199.1 GCA_029880275.1 Candidatus Aminicenantota bacterium
CATTTTATGCTAGACACAGCAATGAAAGTGGATTATCTTTGTAGTAGAAGAACGCGAGAGCCTAATGTTTTTAAAAAATGCCAACCGTGGATGTCGCTCCATGGTGCATACCTCCGACATTAGGCTCTCCTAATTATAAAATCAATAGAAACAATACTTACCATACTTGAAATATTATTTCTTCTTTTGTTGTTTGCCGAACAAATAAGATATTAATAAATTAATATCCCCTGCTTTTTTTATATTCGGGTCAAATTCTCTTTTTGATAGCAATGTATGTTGTCATCTTCCAGAAGTAATAGCCAGCTTTCAAGCCTCATTATATTTTACTTCGTATATTAATTTTTCTGTTTTCTCACCTATATTTTTTTTCTCATATTTCAATTTGGGCTTAAATCTTATTATTTTCATTGCAAATTCCTCTGCTCTTGGTTTGTTCTTGTTGAGTCTATCTTGCTTAGATGATGATTCAAGCCTTACTCATTTTTTGGTGTGTGCAGCACTACTCCAAGGTATTACTTTCTTTATGCTTGCTCGATCTTTGTGAAAGCGGATGAAGGTTCCCTCATAGCCAAATATCTTCAGCCTGAAGTTGCCGCTTTATTATGCCAAAATTAAGCCCTTCAGTAGTCGCTTTTGCCTAAGTGGACCTCGCCCTGAGCGTTTACTCCACCGAAAGCTTTGAAGCTGCGGATGAAAGTGCCATCGGCTTTGAACACCTTGACCATGGAGCTGCCTCCCTCGCCATGACCGCAGATTATCTCCCATACTCCATCGTTATCTATATCAGCCGCGGCTATCTGCACATCACCGTTGGGATTGCCTCCAGAACCAAAGGCTAAGAATTGCTTGAAAAGGGTGCCATCCTTGTCAAACAGCCTGACCTTATTCCCCCCGTTATATCCGGTGGCGGCGGCTATCTCTAAATCAGCGTCAGCATCAAAGTTGCCCACCGCCAGATGCACCTCACCGCCGGGGTTATCCGCGGCTTCAAATGCCTTGAAGGAGCGGATAACGGTTCCATCATAATTGAATATCTTCACCACGGAGCTGCCCCCTTCTCCCATGCCGGCCACTATCTCGTCAATGCCATCGGCGTTCTCCAGGTCACCGGCAGCCAGATGTACCTCTCCCTGGGCATTGGCAGCACCGAAGGCTTTGAAGGCGGTGATGAGAGTTCCGTCGGTTTCGAAGGTCTTGACCCACGACTGCCCCCCTTCACCCTGGGCTATGGCTATCTCGTTATCAGAGGTCTCTGCATCAAAGTTTCCTATGGCCAGATGGAGCTCACCGTTGGTGTTTGATGCACCGAAGGCTTTGAAGGTGCTGATGCAGGAGCCGTCCACCTCAAAGAACTTAAGCCATGACTTTCCGCCCTCACCCTGACCGGCAGCAATCTCGTCGTGCCCATCGGCGTCTATTTCGCCCACTGCCAGATGTACCTCACCCTGGCTGTTTGCTCCTCCGAAGGCTTTGAAGCTGCGAATTGAGTAGCCGAAAATATCAAACTCTTTTATCCAACTCTTTCCACCGAGACCATGAGCGGTAACAAGGGGACCGCCACCAAAAATCACATAGGTCTCCCCTGCTTGACTGCCTCCCGTGGGGCTGGCATAAGGAGCACCGATGATAATGTCATTGAATCCATCCCAGTTAACATCACCGCTGGACAGCCCTCCGCTCGATTGTTCCCCCCATTCATTTCCGTAAATGGTGATATCTGCTGGTTGGGAGTCTAAGTCAATAGTTGAGGGAGGAAAGTCGGTTCCAAAAATAACAAAGGTCTTTCCGGCATAGGAACCTGCAGGAGGGGATGCCCAATATGCGCCGATAATCAAATCATAATAGCCGTCGTCGTTTAAGTCACTGCTTATAACGGTGGCGCCAGAATGGTCAGAAGCATCGTCTCCGCAGACCGTGATGTCGGCGGATTGGGTGCTGAGGTCAACAGATGACGGTGGTGAACTGGAACCGAATATCACATAGGTCTCCCCGGCACCAGTGCGTCCACCGGGGTCAGCCTCTTCAGCACCGATGATTACATCGCCGTATTCATCGCCGTTGATATCCCCGCTGGCCACCGCACAGCCAGAGTCATCATATTCAGCACGCCCATAAACGGTGATATCGGCTGGTTGGGTTTTCAAATCTCTGGTGTAAGGTGGTGATGAGAAGCTGGAGCCAAAGACCACATGGGTCTCCCCGGCATAGGAGCGACCACCAGGGCTGGCATTGCTTGCACCGATGATTATATCATCGTATCCGTCGTTGTTGATATCTCCGCTGGCTACCGCTCTGCCAGAATGCTCATCAGCAGTATCCCCATAAACGGTGATATCGGCGGATTGGGTGCTCAGGTTCAATTCTGCAGAAGGAGAGCTGGAGCCGAAAATGACATAGGTTTTCCCGGCATCAAAGCCTGCACTCGCATCAGCCGCCCAGGCGCCGATGATTATATCATCATAAGCATCACCATTCACATTGCCACTGAGCGCCATCCAGCCACAAAAATCACCAGCATCATCCCCATATATGGTAATGCCGGCTGATGTGGTGCTCAAATCTATGGTATAAGGTGGGGATGGGAAGCTGGAGCCGTAAATGACATAAGCTTCCCCTGCATCGGCGCGTGGAGGGTCACCGGGGTCAGCGCTATAGGCGCCGATGATGATGTCATCATATCCATCGCCATTGATATCTCCGCTGCCCACTGCACGGCCACAATAACTATCTTGCTGATTCCCGTAAATGGTGATGTCTGCGGATTCCTTGTCCAAATCTATGCTGGTAGGAGGATTGCTGGAGCCAAATATCACATATACTTCCCCAGCACCGGTACGCTCGCCGGGGGCAGCATTAAAGGCGCCGATGATGATGTCACCAAATCCATCCCCATTGATGTCCCCATTGGCTACTTTAAGGCCAGACCAATCCATCGTATCATCCCCCAGCACCCGCATATCCCCCCACACCTTATCCAGGTCAATCACCCGCTGAGCAAAAAGTATTCCTGAGAAGGTAAGAATAGAGACCAGAAAAACCGAAACTATAAAACTATTTTGCCGTCCCATTGTGCCTCTCTCCTTTTTTTAAAGTGGGTTAATAACCTCTCCCACCACCGCGGTGAGGAGAATTGCAGACCATTTTCTCTCTATATGAAAAATAAATCAGTTCCATACAAATTATACTTATTCAGCACAGCTCTGAGCAGAATAATAATAATCTGGTATGGCTCAGTGTTAAAAACCCTTCCATCACCTTTGATTAACCTCGCTCCTCTCATCTGCTTTCTTGATAGCGAAAATATGTCAAAAAATTATCACATAACTGCTGATAATGTCAAGAAAAAAATGTATTGAATTTCAACATTTTTAAAAAAGCCGCTGCTGAGATTTTCATTCTATTTTAAAAAAGGGTGGCTTTTCTGGACGAGGGCAGAATATGCCCTATTTACTTGATAAAAATATCCCCTGAGCACCCAAATGTATAATAAAAATTACTATTTTACTCAGGCACTTTGGCGCAGCCTATGACTAAAATTTATGGCAAATAATGTGGCCATTTCGGGTAGTCTTCTGCAACAAATGTGCTCTGTGTATGCAGGAAACAATA
>JAOUOQ010000200.1 GCA_029880275.1 Candidatus Aminicenantota bacterium
ACATGGTAGCTGTAATTTTTTTGGTCGTATCCTGTATAGGCAATGAATCGTCCATCAGGAGAGACTTGCGGATTAGAGTCGGGTCCATCCCGGTCGGTTAAAGCGCGAATCTGCCCGTCTTTCACAGAGAGAGCATACACCTCAGAGCCGCCGGGCAGATACTCCGCGTCAGGCTTACGGGTGGCGCTGAAGATAATAGTCTGCCCATCCGGGCTCCACTGCGGAGCTCCGTGGTCGTAATCGCCGTTCGTTAACTGTCGGGGAGTTCCCCCCGTGGCAGGTACTGAGAAAATATGACTGAATCCCAACGGTCTGTTCCCGCGACCATCATTACGGTAGCTCAGGCGGTCGACGACCATGGCTGGGTCGGCCCATTTGGCGCCCTTTGGCCTGGGCGGCATTTTAATCCACGAAGGGGGAGATAAGGGAACCAGCATGGTAAAGGCTATTTTTTCCCCGTCCGGCGACCAGGCTATGTTGCCGGGGCTCTGGTCTAAATGGGTTATCTGAGTGGCTTCTCCTGTGTCCATCCAACGGACAAAAATTTGAGAAAGGTCGTCAACTGATGAGATGTAAGCCAGCCTTTTCCCATCCGGCGACCAGCACGGCGATGAACCTTTGATAAGCTGTCGATTCCTGGAACCATCGAAATTTATAATCCAGATGTGACTCTCGAATTTATCATTTATCTTATCCGTTATTCTCCGCACATACACTATTTGAGTCCCATCGGGAGAAATCTGTGGACTGCTCATATATTCCCAGTCAAGATAAAGGTCTATTGTTAAGCGATTTTTAAGCTCATCTCCCTGTAAATAAGCCCCCAGGAACAGAGCAACAATACCCACTATAAAGACAAAAACCAGATTTTTTTTCATGATGACCTCCTTAAAAAAATTCCGAGTTTAACATGCCTCAATGTTACCATAGAATAAAACAATGGTAAAAGGAAAAATTGATATTTGAGCTCATATTGATTATTTCGGCGAATTTTTTGAGTTTAAAGAGCTTATTGTACACCCTAATTAACTGGATTCATTGACAAAAATTGGCACTTCCGCTTTGGAGACTATGAATTAGCTGCTTTTTCAAATGGCAGAAGTAATTTACTCTCCATTTTTCAGATTCTTTTTTCTTGCATGAATTTTTATTCTCATCATAAATGATGATGTGATGGATGCTAAAATTGCAGTTGACTTTTAGCTTAAAATAGACAAAAATGTATTTCTTGATGAAAAAGAAATGAGGAGGTTCATTATGAAAAAAATCATTACTTTATTAGTATTTTTCTTTTTTATTTTTCTGGCTGCTGTCACTTCCACTCAACAAGGTGAGAAATCATTATTTAAACCTGAAATAGCCTCATCTCCTCAGGCTCAAAAAATCTTTTCTTTTATAGAAAAGAATAGAGAAGCCATTATTGAGGAGTGGATTTATCTCACCGAAATTCCCGCTCCTTCGGGTCACGAAGAGAAAAGAGCCAAATATATTGAAGAACAATTTAAAGCCGCTGGTTTGGACGAGGCTTTCATTGATGAATTTGGCAATGTGGTCGGCATCTGGAGAGGCACTGATCAAGGAAAGAACATTATCTTTGCCGCTCATATGGATACGGTATTTCAAGATGTGTGGGAGATAAAGGTAACAAGAGAAGAGAATTTGCTTAAAGCGCCAGGTGTTGGGGATGACACTTCCAGTTGCATTAACCTTCTCTGGTTAATCAGGGCGCTGAAAGATGCAGGTTTTCAGCCTGCCAACAATTATTATTTTCTGGCCACCGTGGGCGAGGAAATCGGATTCAGGGGATTGAGGCTTTTCCTGGATAACGCCAAAGAAAAATTCGATATGCTCATCGCCCTGGATGCTAACCTCGGAGGTCTGAGCTATGGAGCGCTGGGGTTTGGAGGCGGTCGGATCATATTCAGAGGTCCCGGTGCGCACACCATGAATAGTCGTGGTGTTCCTAACCCCAATTTAGCGGTGGCTAAAGCCATTGAACGAATCTATAACATCTCTGTTCCCGCTGAGCCTCCTGAAAAATTCACCATCTATAATGTGGGTATGATAGGCGGCGGCAAGGTAAATAATGCGGTCTCTCAGGAATCATTCTTTACCATAGATTTGCGTTCCGGAGACCAGACAGAACTGCAAAAGGCAGCTCACCAAGTAGAGGAGATTTGTCGCCAGGTGGCAGATGAAGAAGGGGTTGAGGTAGAGATAAATCTGGATAAAAATTCCATAGCCTACCAGCTGCCCGGCGCTCGTTACTCCACTCTGGTCAGAACGGCCGAGGAGATTCTTAAATTTCTCAAGGTAAAAGATTTAGAGATTGACCCGCTTGGTTCCACCGACGCCAATGCCGGCATTGAACGAGGAATCCCATCCATAAATCTCGGTCGCACCTACTGCCGCTACAATCACAGCCTGAGAGAAGAAGCCGAAATAGATGGCCTGTTCGTGGGAATAAAGCAAGACATCCTTATGATTCTGTCCTTGAACTGATTCATACTCCTCAGATTATCGCTGCCGCGAAGAGTAATTCTTTGCAGTGCTATGAGTTCTAATATTAGTCAAGGTGTAAAAAATGATGTCAGATTTCAGCCCAACTTGATAATTTTATGAGCACAGGATATCCAAGGGCAAATCATTTTAACAAATAAAGGAGGGATAACATGACCACCAATGCCAATCCCAAAAAAACACCAAAAGAGGTGCGGAAAAAAGAGAAGCCTTCAAGAAAGCTATCCACTAAGATTAGAGCTGCACTGGTGAAGCTCAAGCCTGCACCTCGCACATGGAAGGCGGCGGCAATTGGAGCAGCTGCCCTTGCTGTGGCCCTGGCAGCCTTTATAGGCTCGCTGCTGGGGAGCGGGCTGGGTTCTATGGTAGATATCCTCATCTTTGCTCTCATTGGAGTCATAGCTATTACTTTGATTGGAGTAGTAGTCATAGGCATTGCAGCTTTAGTCAGAGCATTGCCACGTCTCTTCACCGGAGCTCTGGTTGCCGCTATTGCGGTTTTTTCTGTGCTTCTCACAATGTGCGGCTCGCCCGACGAGATAGCACCTCTTATAGGAGCTGCTATCGTCCTGGTGGAGGCTCTCCTCGTGGCTACAATTGTAGTCGCTGTGGGCAGAAGCTTTAAGAAAGCATCAACTGTTAAGAAAGCATTTACCGTAGTGGTGATGATTCTGGCAGTGTGTCTTAATATTGCCGTAATCGGGTGGCTCACTTACTCGGGTACTGACTCTCATCTGGTCAAGGAGGATTTTGCTGCTCCCTCCGGCGTGCTCAGCCTCCAGGCACCCAATCCGTCTGAGCGAGGTATTTATGAAGTCCGCACCCTGTTCTACGGAAGCGGAACTGATATTCGCCGCCCTGAATATGGTGAGTCTGTGGACCTGAAAACCGATACGGTCGATGCTTCTCCTTTCCTCAAAGGGTGGAAAGGCTTTAGAGCAAAGGCGAGAAAATGGTACTGGAAGTTTGAGCCCAAGGACTTTCCCCTTAACGGTCGTGTGTGGTATCCTGCGGAGGATGGTCCGTTTCCGCTCATTTTAATCGTTCATGGAAACCACAAAATGG
>JAOUOQ010000201.1 GCA_029880275.1 Candidatus Aminicenantota bacterium
TCCAGAAGGGGCTGCGGGAACTTGCCTTGAGCGAGAGCCGCACACAAGGTCTGGAGAAGCTGCCGCTTTCTGAATAGTGCTTGACTCACTCCTGCCTCCTTCTCATGGGGTACATCTTGATCCTCCCTCAGTTAGCATAAGGCAAATCAATCGTGGAATTGTCTATGCCAGAAACCTATAATAGATAAGCCATTCTGACTAAGCCCGCCACACATTAGAGATTGTTCTATGAGCTGAATTAGATTTGCTGAGAAAGAGCATTAGTTAGAGGCAAGCTAATGGTTTTCAGAGTTTCTGATTGAGTTTTTCTCTAATTGTGGTAAAATATGAGCTCGTCGGACAGTCCTCAAAGATTTATTTAACAATGAATGAAGGGTAATCTTTTAAAACCCCGAAATATTACGGACATATCACCAAATTATGAAGTCATGTATACATTTTCGTATATAAACAAATTATCGAAAATTGCTAAGGTTAAATATATCGATTAATTAGCGGAGGGAAATTATGCAAGAGTTATTTGAGGTTGTGAAGAAAAGGGCAAAAGAATTAGGTGTGAAAAAAATAATAGTCGCCTCATCTACCGGTGATAGCGCAAAAAAAGCGGTCAAAAATCTGGGCACGGAAGACTTTGAGATAATAGTGGTAACCGATAGGGCAGAGGCGATTTTTGATGTTGAGTCGCTTCCGGAGGAAACGCGCAGAGTATGGAAGATAAAGCCGGGAACCAAGGTATACCTGAGTGGTATTTCCCACGATTCTCCTGTCCGCAGAGAGCTTGAAGAGATGGGGGTAAACTGGATCATTCAGGCAACCGAGGTTTTCCGGGGCTTCAATGTTCCCGGTGGTTGCAATGTTGCCCAGGTAATTTCTAAAACACTTCATCTCTTCGGGAGTGGAACGAAAGTCGCTATAGAGATTACACTTATGGCGTGCGACGCAGGTGCGTTAATTGCCGGCGAAGATGTGATTGCTATGGGGGGAACCGATAAAGGTCTGAACACCGCGCTGTATCTCACAGCAGCGCATACCGATGAGTTTTTTGGCACAGGAATAGAGTCGGGAAGAAAAAAGCCGCCCAAGCTAAGGGTTAAAGAGGTTATTTATAAGCGAGATTGGTAAAGATGATTTTGAGACTGGGACTTTAACTATTATATATTACACAACTTCTGATAACAGCGTTTGTCTTGTCCGGGCTTACGCCATTGCCTAAATTGACTTCAAATTTTTCCTATCCACCAGTAAAATAACAAAAATATTAAGCCTATATAATGTTGTAAAAAAGGAGGTTTGAGGTTATAGTTAAAGTGACTTGAGGGAGATTTCGTGTGCATTTATGATAAGGGAGAATATTGAATGGAAGATTTTAATCTTCGCCTCGTTATGGTGTCTATAATATAGAACAACATAAACATACACTCAAGGTAGAAGGCGGTAAAAACGAACAGAAATTCGGATTGGTTTTAAACCCCCAGACTTGAGGGCGAAGTCGTTTCTTTTCAGGATAGTTTATTACGGTGGATAAAAATTCAGAAAACGGATTAGTAAGAAAGCTCGGGCTTTTCCCTGTAACCAACATTGTGATAGCCAATATGATTGGAGCTGGTATTTTTTTGACATCAGGGCTTTTAATGAGAGACCTGGGTAATCCTTTATTAATGATTTTTTTGTGGATTGTAGGAGGGGTAATCGCCTTGTGCGGTGCATTATGCTATGGAGAACTTGGTGCAGCAATTCCCCGTGCAGGAGGAGAATACATTTTCCTTTCGCGTTTATTTCACCCTCTGTTCGGTTTTTTAAGCGGTTGGGTCTCCTTTTTTGTCGGTTTTTCTGCTCCTATAGCTGCCTCTTCAATAGGATTTTCTGAGTATTTTACCAGAGCTGTTCCCCAGCTCCTTAGTTGGGGAAATTTTTTAGGCATCTATGAGCCAGCAGTTTTAAAAAAGTTTTACGCAATCCTTGTTATCATAGTTTTTACCTTAATTCACCTTAGAGGGATAGAATTTGGCTCGAGGGTTCAGAATTTCTTAACAATACTCAAAGTTGGCTTAATAGGGAGTCTCATAGTTATAGGCTTTTCATCTGGAAATGGGAGTTTGAGTCACTTATCTCAGGGAAGTGACTTCAGCTTTGGTTTTGAAGGATGGAAAGTTGTGGGTCTTTCGTTAATGTGGATAATGTTTGCCTACAGTGGCTGGAATGCATCTGCCTATATAGGGTCGGAGATAAAAAATCCATCAAAAAATTTGCCTCTATCTTTGATACTGGGAACCGGAATAGTTATATTACTTTATTTTTGCTTGAATCTATTTTATGTGTATGCTATTGCGCCGGAAAATATGGGAGGGGTCATTTCAATAGGAGGACTTGCGGTAGGTAATCTATTTGGCAAATCATTAGAGAATTTTTTCTCAATCCTTATATCCTTTGCTTTATTTTCTTCTTTAAGCGCTTTTATCATTCTCGGTCCGAGAGTTTATTACTCAATGGCAAAAGATGGATATTTTTTCAGATTTGCTTCAGAGGTTCATACTTTTTATCGTGTTCCCTCAAAATCAATACTATTTCAGTGTATATTTTCAATAATAATGGTGTTATCGGGATCTTTTGAGCAAATATTGACCTATATGGGGTTTTCGCTGGGAATTTTTCCCATTCTTGCGGTTATCGGTGTTTTTAAATTAAGATATTTAAAGAAAAGTGTATATAAGTTACCAGGTTATCCACTTGTTCCCATAATATATATCCTCGCAGGTGTTTCCATTCTTTTTCTGGCTTTCTTTGAGCGGCCGGTTGAGTCTTCAATTGCAATCTTAACTGCCATAGTCGGAATACCCGTATATTTTATATTTAAAAAGAGATATGAAATTAAGGAATTTCAGAAATAAATGTTTTGCTGCTGTATTTCACCTAACTCTAAAGAAAATTAGAGGGTTAATATGAAACACAAATTTAAGTTTAATGTGCTGTTCTTTTCGTTGTGTGTGTTCTTATGCTTATCGATAGTCGCATCTGGATTTTACCCTGAGCCTGAGGATGTTCAAGCCATTGATGAGAAAGTAAAAAGTTTTCTCGAAAGTCATAGATATCAATGGAGAGATATGAATGTTTCTGCAGCTGACGGTAAGATACTCTACGATTTAATCATTACACATAACTACAAGAAAGCGTTAGAAATCGGGACATCTACCGGTCATTCAGCCATATGGATTGCCTGGGCGCTCAGTAAAACCGGCGGGAAGCTCATTACCATCGAAATCAATGAAGGGCGTTACAGACAGGCTTTGGAGAATTTTGAAGAAGCTGGACTTTCCGACTACATTGATGCCAGGCTCGCTGATGCCCATGAACTCGTTGCGGAACTTAAAGGTCCTTTTGACTTCGTCTTTTGTGATGCCGATAAGTACTGGTATAAAAACTACTTGATAGCCGTATTACCAAAACTTGAAGTAGGCGGATGTTTTGCCGCCCATAATGTATCAGGAAGACGCCAAAGAGGTATGAGAGATTTTGTCGATTATTTAGAAAGCTTGCCCAATGTAGAAACGACTTATGACAGCTCAAGCTGGAGCGGTATATCC
>JAOUOQ010000203.1 GCA_029880275.1 Candidatus Aminicenantota bacterium
TTTATCATTTTGCATAAGGTTTTGTCAAGGGGAAAATCCCTTTTTCTTAGCATAAACCGAGCTGCAAGGATGGTCGCTCTTGGGGAGATAGCAGAGCTCCCCCGGCATGAGATTGACAAAGAAACCAGGTGTGTTAAAATTTAAAAAAGGAGAACATTGAGTGCCCTTTAGCGACTCTTTCCGACCATCCATTAAGCGTGATAGGAGAAAGCTTGTCTTTGCGCTGATTATCACCGCCTCGGTGATGGTAGCCGAGGCGATAGGAGGGTGGCTGTCTCACAGCCTGGCGCTTTTGTCCGATGCCGGACATATGCTGATAGATGTTATGGCTCTATCCCTTGCCTGGTTCGCCTTTCGGCTCTCTTCCAGACCACCAACTCCTAAAAAGAGTTATGGATAT
This sequence comes from Candidatus Aminicenantota bacterium, assembly GCA_029880275.1. Taxonomy (GTDB): domain Bacteria; phylum Acidobacteriota; class B3-B38; order Guanabaribacteriales; family B3-B38; genus Guanabaribacterium. Next base: position 401 of record JAOUOQ010000203.1, read on the forward strand.
TACCGGGCAGAGATCCTGGCCGCCCTGTTCAACGGAATGATTCTCATGCTGGTCTCCTTATATATTTTTTATCAAGCTTATCACAGACTTTCTTCCCCACCCCAGATAAAATCCGTCTTCATGATTCTCATAGCTACCATAGGATTGGCTGCTAATCTCAGCGGCATCTGGCTTCTTTCTGGCTCCCGTCAATCCCTTAATATTAAAGGCGCTTATTTCCATATGCTGGGCGATGCCATTTCTTCTTTGGGAGTAATAGGGGCGGGGTTGATAATACTGCTCACCGGATGGGTGATGGCAGACCCCATTGTGAGCATTGGAATCGCAGGCATTATCCTGATGGGCGCTTACAGACTGGTGAAGGAGGCAGTAGATATTCTGATGGAATCAACTCCCAAGGAGATAGAGTTATTAGAGGTGCATCGAGCTATCTCAGCAGTAGAAGGAGTTAAGGAGGTTCATGACCTGCACATCTGGACTATAACATCGGGGATACCCTCTCTCAGTGCGCACCTCACTCTGCAAGAGAATTGTCCACAAACTCCTGAGGAGGTGCTGCTCGGTGTGCAGAAGCTGTTAAAGGAGAGGTTCGGCATTGAGCATACCACCATCCAGCTGGAGCCCCCCTCCCTCGGCTGTCCGATTCGGGAGGAGGGACATAAAGAGCGCTGAGTGAGGAGCAAGGAATGGGAGTTGTCTTGTTGGGGAAAATCCTATGGTAAGTTGAAAAGTTTCGTCATTTGGCAAGAGTTTTCTTCCGGAGGGAATCATCTTGACTGAAAAGGCTGCATTGTGGTAATATTTGTTAACTTTTGAAATTAACTAATTATTGAATTTTAGGATTTCCTATCAGATGGGGAGGACTTATGGCGAGGAAGTGGTCAGAAGAAGATGAAAAGTTCCTAAGGGCGAACTATCCGCAGATGAGCGTTTCCCAGTTAGCCCAGCAGCTGGGATTTAGCCCTAAGACTATAAGGACTAAGATAAAGGCTTCCGGTCTGGCTGAGAGACCCAAGGTGTCCAAACCGCTCCCTACTGTCCCCCCTTCTCCTCCCAAGCCCTGGGCAGAGGAATTCTCCCGGGGGATGAAAATCCTTTACAAAAAGGAATACACCAAGGCCATAGAGAGCTTTCAGAAAATAGCGGAAGCTCACCCCAATGAGCTGACTCTGGTGGACCGCTGTCGGGCTCTTATTAATTTGTGCCATCAGCTCCGGAGCAGAAAAAGGTATAAGCCCCAAGAAGTTGATGAGTGTTACTATCTGGGTGTCTATCATTCCAACAGGAGGGAATATAAGGAGGCACTGAAGTGCTTTGAGGAAGCCTTAACGATTCAGCCAGAAAATGAGAAGATAGTTTACCTTATAGCCAGCACTTATGCCCTTATCGGAAATCGCCAAAAGGCTATAGAGAACCTGAAGAAGGCTATTAAATTGGATGAAACCAACAGGATTCACGCCCGCTACGAACCTGATTTTGAATCCCTTTACGGAGAGTCCGAGTTCAAAAAACTGGTTTTCACTAAGGTAAAGAAATCTTGAAAGGGGTATAGCAACTATGGACGACCTCTATCCTTTAATACTGGCTGCGGGCAAAGGGGTGCGGATGAGGTCTGACATTCCTAAAGTCCTTCACCCCCTGCTGGGCAAACCCATGCTCTGCTATGTAATCGAGGCGGTCAAAGCACTCCGTCCGTCCAGGATTTACATCGTGGTCAATGGTCAATCCAGCCTGAGGAGTGAGGAGCTGGGAAACTATCCCTTGGAGTTCATCATCCAGACTGAGCCCCTGGGCACCGGTCATGCCGTATTGCAAGCCAGACCGCTCCTCCAGGACAGGGAGGGAGTGCTTATGGTGATAAACGGCGATTCCCCGCTCATTACCACCCGGACTTTGAGGGGGCTTTTACGCTCTCATCGCCAGAGCGGGGCCATAGCCACCACGCTCACCGCTGTGCTGGACGACCCCACCGGCTATGGGCGCATTATTCGGGGCTCGGATAATAAAATAGAAGCCAGCGTGGAGGAGAAAGAGGCTACTCCCAGTCAGAGGAAGAATAAAGAAGTAAACGCCGGGTTTTACTGCTTTAACATCCCCCACATATTCCCCTATCTGGCTAAAATTGAGAAGTCGCCGCATCAGAAAGAGTATTATCTTCCCAGTGTGTTCTCCATTTTGAGGAAAGAGGGGGAAGAGGTAAATAGCTTCCCGGCGAGCTCCCCACAGGAGGTTCTGGGGATAAACAACCGCTATCAGCTCGCCCAGGTGGAAAGATTAATGAGGGAGGAATTTCTCAAAAGCCTCATGATGAAAGGGGTGACCATTATCGATCCCTCTTCCACCTATATCGACTCCACGGTAAAGGTCAGAAAGGACACTATAATCCACCCTCAGGTCGTTCTCCAGGGGGCTACTCGCATCGGTTCGAGATGCCAGGTCCACTCCTTCTGCAGGGTCTCAGACTCCTGGCTGGATGGAGATGTAGTGATACTGAGCAACACGGTAATAGAAAGCTCAACAATCAAGAGGGGTGCCCGCATCGGACCCTTCGCCCGACTCCGCCCAGAGTGCCTTATCGGGCCTGAGGCGAAGATTGGCAACTTTGTAGAGGTAAAGAAGTCGGTGGTTGGCAGAGGCACAAAAGTCGGTCACCTGACCTACCTGGGCGATGCTATTATCGGGAAAAAAGTGAACATAGGGGCAGGGACCATCACCTGCAACTACGACGGCAAGAAGAAGTGGCAGACCATCATTGAGGATGAAGTGTTCATCGGCAGCAATACCGAGATTATCGCCCCTCTCACCATAAGGAAAGGAGCTTACATCGGAGCAGGAGCTACGGTAACCAAGGATGTCCCCCCCCATTCTTTGGCTATCTCTCGGGACAAGCAGGTGAACATTAAAAATTGGGTCTTAAGAAACCGCAGGGGCAAAAAATAATGTGCGGCATTGTAGCCTATATAGGCAAGAAAAAGGTAGTCCCCTTGCTGGTGGATAGTTTGAAGCGACTGGAATACCGAGGCTACGATTCCGCCGGTATAGCCGTTATTGGCAAGGATGGGTTGCAGCTGCGGCGCTGTGTGGGTAAGCTGCGCAATCTGAAGGAGAGCATCCGCCTCAATCCCCTGGAGGGAACTTACGGAGTCGGGCATACCCGCTGGGCTACCCATGGGCGCCCCA
>JAOUOQ010000202.1 GCA_029880275.1 Candidatus Aminicenantota bacterium
GAAGAGAGGGTTGCCGAGCTGATGTCCCTGGTAGGTCTGGAGCCCAAGGCAAAGGAGCAATACCCCCATCAGTTTAGCGGGGGTCAGCGACAACGGGTCGGTATCTCGCGAGCGCTGGCGTCTGCTCCCAGCTTAATCATAGCCGATGAGCCGGTCTCGTCGTTAGATGTCTCGGTGCAAGCCCAGGTGCTCAATCTCCTTATGGAGCTGCAGGAGAGGAGGGGTCTTACTTATCTACTTATCTCCCACGATTTGAGGGTCCTGGCGCATATCAGCGACAGAATTGCGGTGATGTACGGGGGGAGATTGGTGGAATTAGCAGAAAGCTCCAACATTGTGGCACACCCCCTGCACCCTTACACCAGAGCTCTGTTTTCGTCGGTTCCGGATGTTGACCCCGGTGGCGGGGGGGAGAGGGCTTTACTGCGAGGAGAGCCTCCCAGCCTGCTCAGCACTCCATCGGGCTGTCGGTTTAGCTCGCGGTGCTCTGTGGCTGAGGAGAAGTGCTTCAGCGAGCCACCACTCTGGCAGGAAGTGGAGCCAGGGCACATGGTTTCCTGTCATAAGGTTGCTGAGTAGTAACTTTAAGTGAATAATTAAGAGGTAAATGCGTATTTTTAAAAAAGAAGGAACTTTTTCTTGACAAAGACGTTATAATTATTGATAAAAAAAGGAGAGAGACATGACTGAAGAAAGAAAACAAGAAGCAACTGAGATGGGGTGGCTGAGCCGCATAGGGGGCGTACTGTTTTCTCCGGGGAAAACATTTTCCTACATTGCTTCCAAGCCCGATTGGGTGATTCCCCTAGTGGTCATAATAATCTTCAGCCTTATCTCGGTTTTTATGATCACCACCCGTGTTGATTTGGGAGCTGCAGTCAGGGAGCAACTGGAGCCCAGACTGGAGCGGGGGGAGATTTCGGAGGAGGAATTTGAACGGGCAGTGGAAATATCTGCAAGAATCGGGAAATATACTCCCTTTTTGGGGGCTTTCCTGTTCTTGCCCCTGATGTTGTTGATTATCTCGGGGGTATTCCATCTAATTTTCACTTTGCAGACCGGGGAGAGCACCTTTAGAAAGGTCTTCTCGGTCACCACTTACTCCTTCATGCCCAGCGTTATCAGTTCCATCATTATAACGCTTCTACTCCTCTCCCGACCGGGAGGGAGCGTAACATCACCTGAGGATCTGTTAAGGTCGTGTGTGGCTGCCTTTTTAGACCCGGAGACCACCTCTGAATTTTTGTATAATCTGGCTTCTTCAGTGGAATTTTTCTCTATCTGGATTTTAGCGTTGCTGGTCTTCGGCTATTCCGCTGCCACCAATATGAGCAAGAAAAAGACAGCTGTTACGGTCATCGCTTTATGGCTGATTTTCATAATTGGAAAGGCGGCTTTAGCCAGCCTTTCTTAATTTTAAGATGATAAGGATTAAAAAGTTTTAGCGCTTGTTGAGGAGCAAGATTCTCAAAAACATAATGAGGTATAAACATTGAAAAAACCGATTATTATTCTCTTAGTAGTAGTGATTGTGGTGGTTATATTTCTTGTCAGCCTGCTGAGCGACCGGGATAAGGGGATAGAGGTCTATCAGTACATGGTGGAGAAGCGAGACCTGATGTCCATCGTCTCCGCCTCAGGGATTATCGAGCCGAGGGTAAAGGTCAATATCAGCTCCAATGTCATTGGCGAGATAGTGAAATTGTCAGTGAAAGAAGGTCAGGGGGTTAATAAAGGGGATTTTCTCCTGCAGATTGACCCCCAGCAATATGAGGCTGAGGTGAAGAGATTGGAAGCTTATCTCAAGATGTCTGAGATCAAGGTAGAGCAAGCTGAGGTGAACCTCAGGGATGCCCGCAACAACCTGGAGCGAGTAAAGTCTCTGTTCCAAAATGAGTTCGTCTCCCAGATGGAGCTGGAGGCAGCCCAGGTAAAGTATGATTCTGCAGAGGTTCAACTCAAATCTGCCAGAGAAGAAGTCGCTCAGGCGCGAGCTTCTTTAGAGAGAGTGGAAGACCAGCTCGATAAGACAACCTTCACCGCACCGATGTCGGGGATTGTTTCCAAGCTTAACGCCGAAGAGGGAGAGACGGTTGTTACCGGCACCATGAACAATCCGGGCACGGTTATTATGACTATAGCCGATATGAGCGAAGTGCTGTCCACAGTAAATGTGGATGAGACGGAAATCACCAAGATCCGCCTCACACAGAGAGCAACGGTTGCCGTTGATGCCGTTGAAGGGAAAGAATATCAAGGGGAGGTGGTTGATATTGCCACCTCTGCCACCAAGGAAGGAGATGTCTCCGTCTTTCAGGTGAAAATAGCCCTGGAATCTCCCGACCAGAACCTGAGGCCGGGGATGACCTCGCGAGCGAAGATTGAGACCGATTTCCGCTCCGACATATTCGCCGTCCCACTGCAGTCGGTGGTGGAGCGGGAGATTGAAGCTGATGGGGAAGGGAAGAAAAAAGAAAAGAAGGATGTGGTTTTCTTAATTGAGGCAAATAAGGCGAAGATGGTCCAAGTTGTCACTGGCATCAGCGATGACACTGATGTTGAGATTATCTCAGGAATTGAGGAGGGAGACAGGATAATCACCGGTCCCTATCGTAACCTCAGGAATCTTAAAGACGGAGACATGGTGAAAGTAAAAGAGGAAGAAACAAAAGAAGAAGGCGTAGAGATATCCGTAGAGATAACATAAATCCAGGAGGGAATCTTTTAAGATGCTCATTAACTTATCCAATATCGATAAGATATACAAGATGGGTCTCACCGAGATCAGGGCAATCGATGGAGTCAGTATGGAGGTGGAGCCCAGCGAATATATCGCCATTATGGGACCCTCAGGTTCGGGTAAATCCACCCTTATGAATCTGATGGGTTGCTTGGACACGCCCACCAGCGGCTCTTACATTCTGAACGATATGGAGGTAGCTCACCTGGATGATGACAAATTGGCGGAAATAAGGAATAAGGAGATCGGCTTTGTCTTTCAGACCTTTAACCTTTTGCCCCGTGCCAACGCCTTACAGAATGTCGAGCTCCCTCTCATATATTCCAATATCTCAGCCAGAGAGAGGAGGAAACGGACTCTTCAAGCCCTGGAAGTGGTGGGATTAAAGGATAGGGTAAGTCATAAACCCAGCGAGCTCTCGGGCGGGGAACGGCAGCGGGTGGCCATCGCCCGAGCACTGGTGAACAGTCCTTCTCTTCTATTAGCTGATGAGCCTACCGGTAATCTCGACTCCAAGATGGGAGAGGAGATCATGCAGGTCTTCGACCGGCTCCACGAGGAGAAGAATACCATAATAGTGGTCACTCACGAAGAGCATATTGCCAGGCACGCCAAAAGAGTCATAAGGCTGTTAGATGGGAAGATTATCAGCGATGAGAGGCAAGAGTAATGCCGGTCTTAGAAAATATCAAGATAGCCCTTCAAGCTCTCAACTCCAATAAGTTAAGAGCCATCCTCACCACCCTGGGGATTATCATCGGTGTAGCGGCGGTGGTTGCTGTGGTCTCTGTGGTGCAGGGGCTCTCTTTCATGATCACTTCCCAATTACAAGAGGCGGGA
>JAOUOQ010000204.1 GCA_029880275.1 Candidatus Aminicenantota bacterium
ATTTGAAGGGTGCGGAACGGGAGGCGGTTCTGGCCGTGAAGAAGGGAAAGGGGAAGTCTGGTAGGTGTTTTGGCGGTTTGTAATGCCATCATGCCGTCTGACCGCTGGCTGCAGCCGACCGCGCTGCGCTTGAAGCCAGGGTATGAATACGGAGGGTTGAACCTAATTATGGACTGATAATTAACCTCTCTCTTTGCTTACCTTTGGCGGAGGGGACCGGTTTCTAAATGACGCGGGAAATATTCCGCCATATGGGGGTAAATAAATAGCTGTACCTCGCCATTTGAATCCAAGCCATGTCCACCCTTCTAGGCTATTATCAGGTCGTTAAAGTTTATTCCCCCAGGTCGGAGATTATTCCCTGTCGAAATAAGTAAGGTATCTCTCTGTTGCCAATTTAATTTAAATAATTTTCTTTTTGGCAGACCTTACCTTGTTTTCCTCTTTATTTTTGGAAAAATGAGTTTTTTTCTTGACATTTCTAAGATAATTTGATATTTTACAGCCATCTTAAGTTAATCAGGAGGTAAAAAAGTAAATTATTCAAAGATTAATAAAACAATTTCTCTTTTAAGCTCTATCAGATAACCACTATCCTACCTTCGAGATGTGCTACCGAGGGAGAACTTGCCCATAGTTGATTTATCTTGCGGACTAAAAGCAACCGAATGGTTGTCCTCCTCACCACGGTGGTGAAGGAGGTTTTCAACCCATATTAAAAAATAAGAGGTAGCCAAAATGTCGAGGCGGTATGCTTTTATCGTTACCGTTTTTCTGGTCTTTAGTCTTGCCCTCTCTGGGGTACTTTTTGGGCAGCGGGTGATTGACCTGGATAAGGTATGGGGGGATATGCGGGTGCTGGGGGATAAGCAAGGTGATGAGTCCGGCTGTGCTGTTGCCTATGGTGATGTTAATGGTGATGGCCTAATGGACATCATCATCGGTGCTCTTAAAGCTGACCCTGGTGACCCTCCGCGTGATGCTGCCGGGGAGACCTATGTCATCTTCGGCTCCGGCTCACCGCCCTCAACTTTAGACCTGAGCACGGAGTCAGTCGACATCACTATCTGCGGAGATGATGAAGGCGATTGGGCTGGTCATGCGGTTGGCAGCGGGGATATAAACGGAGACGGTTTTGACGACATCATCATCGGTGCCTATCTTGCTGACCCTGGTGACCCTGCGCGTGATGCTGCCGGGGAGACCTATGTCATTTTTGGCTCCAGCTCACCACCCTCAACTATTGATTTAAACACACAACCAGCCGATATCACCATCTGCGGAGATGATGAAGGCGATTTGTCTGGCTTAGCGGTGGCAAGCGGGAATATAAATGGAGACGGCTTTGACGACATCATCATCGGCGCAGAACATGCTGACCCCGGTGACCCTGCACGCACAGAGGCTGGGGAGACCTATGTCATCTTTGGCTCCAGCTCACCACCCTCAACTATTGATTTAAACACACAACCAGCCGACATCACCATCTGCGGGGCTGTTGCATATGATTATTCTGGCTCTGAGGTAGCCAGCGGGGATGTAAATGTAGATGGATACAATGACATAATAATCGGTGCCGCTGGGGCTGATCCTGGTGGACGCACCTCTGCCGGGGAGACCTATGTGGTCTTCGGCTCAGAGTCACCACCTTCAACTATCGATTTGAGCACCAACCCAGCCGACATCACCGTCTGCGGCGCTGTTTCCGGGGATCTATCTGGCTCTGGGTTAGCCAGCGGGGATGTCAACGGCGATGGGTATTATGATTTGATTATTGCAGCCTACTGGGCTGACCCCGGTGGACGCAATTATGCCGGGGAGATCTATGTGATTTTAGGTGGAAGATTTTCGTATCCACCCTATACCATAGATTTGAGCATCCACTCAGCCGAAATCACCATCTGCGGGGATGATGCCGGGGATTACTTTGGTACTGCGGTGGCCAGCGGGGATGTCAATGGCGATGGATACTACGACATAATTATTGGCGCAGATAGTGCTGACCCTGGTGGGCGCAGCGCAGCCGGGGAAACCTATGTCATCTTTGGTCAAAGTTTCTCATCTCTCCCATATATTATAGACCTGGATACCCAATCAGCAGACATCACCGTATTCGGGGATAATGCGGGATATAGAGCTGGCCTTGCGGTATCTAGTGGTGATGTGAACGGAGACGATTACGACGATATTATCATCGGCGCCCCTGCCCGTAGTGTAAGCACTCTGAGCGGTCAGACTTATCTGATTGCCGGCGGCGGTGCCTTTATCACCGCTCACGGTCTTGGTGGCAAGAGCTGGATAAAGGCCTTCAGCCTGCTGGGAAACGGCTTGAGCACTTTCAAAGCCTTCGGAGCAGTGAACAGCCAGGGTGAGGTCCATCTGGCGGTGGGTGATATGGATGACGACAGCCTTGATGAGATTGCCGCCGGTCAGGGCGAGGGGGCAAAGTCATGGGTGAAACTGTTTGATGTGGATGGCTCCCCCATCAGCAGCTTCAAAGCATTCGGAACATCAAACACTTACGGTGAGCTCCATCTGACCATGGGGAATTTTGATGCTGATGCATCTGAAGAAATAGTAGTCGCCCAGGGTGAAGGAGGAAGCTCCTGGGTCAAGCTCTTCGAAGCTGATGGCACTTTCATCAGAAGCATCAAAGCCTTCGGTGCGGCCAATGCTCAGGGTGAGGTTCATGTGGCAGCAGGTGACCTGGAGAACGATGATGGGATTGATGAGATAGTGGCCGGTATGGGAGAGGGGGGCAGCTCCCGGGTGAAGATATTCAACTATGATGGAACCCTCATCCGCTCCTTCCAGGCATTTGATGCGGCTGATAACCTTTGCGGTGAAGTGCGTCTGGCGGTGGGGAACTTTGATGCCGACGCTGCTATAGAGATAGCCGCATCCACCGGTTATAACGGGAGCAACCTGGTTAAGCTGTTCGAAAAGGATGGCTCCCATATCGGTGGATTTTACCCCTTCGGGATGGGAGGCAACACCAACGGTGATGTGCAGATAGCCGCCGCTGATATAGATAACGATGGCATTGATGAGTTAATCTGCGGTCACGGTGAGGGAGGGAGTTCCGTGGTAAAGGTCTTCAAAGCTGATGGCACCCTCATTCGCAGCTTCAAAGCCTTCGGAACGGTAAACGCCCAGGGCGAGGTGCACATCGGCAAAAGCGACTATTGATAGAGTTACTTATAGCCAGGCGAGAGCTTCATGGTAAAGGGATGCGAGCTTGAGGAGATTATCTTCTGCTCATATTGTTTCCTGCATACACAGAGCACATTTGTTGCAGAAGACTACCCGTAATGGCCACATTATTTGCTATAAATTTTAATCTTAAGCATCGCTAAAGTGCCTGAGTAAAATAGTAATTTTTATTATACATTTGGGTGCTCAGGGGATATTTTTATCAAGTAAATAGGGCATATTCTGCACTCCTACAGAAAGGCCACCCTTTTTTAAAATAGAATGAAAATCTCAGCAGCGGCTTTTTTAAAAATGTTGAAATTCAATACATTTTTTTCTTGACATTATCAGCAGTTATGTGATAATTTTTTGACATATTTTCGCTAT
>JAOUOQ010000034.1 GCA_029880275.1 Candidatus Aminicenantota bacterium
AGCTGGGCTGCCTTGGCAGTGCCAATCCCTTTGACCTTCTTGAGCTGGGAGAAGCTCAGGCGGGCAATCCCCGTGAGGCTTCCATGCTCTTTAAGCAGATGATTGGCTAATTCTATGGCGCTGACCTTGCTGAAACCATGCCCCAGCAGGATGGCTATCAGCTCGCTGTTGCCCAGCACTTCGGCACCTAACTTCTCCATCTTCTCACGCGGACGCTCTTCTTCGGGCATCTCTTTGATGGTCAGATGATACTCAACCTTGCTCACCTTAGTACCTCTATAATAAATAAAAAATCAAGATACAATACAAATTATATACCATATCTGAAAATATCCTTCAACAAAAAGCTTGGGAGAATAATGGTACTTCTTATTTTAAAAATTATGTAAGCAGCTTCTAATGAGGTCACTTATTCTGTTCTGGAAGTTCAAATCGGGGCAGTATCTCGCCGGCGGGACCGAGGAGGCTCTGGTCGGCTAAACGGGTAATGGGGGTGGGCTCGAGGTTGACCTCAATGACAGCGGCGCCGTGCTCCCTGGCGACGACGGGCAGCGATGCTGCCGGCTGAACTACGGCTGAGGTGCCCACCACCAGCATTATCTGGCACTGGCTGGCAGCCTCTATCGCCCGCTGCAGGGCACCTTCGGGCAGCGCCTCGCCAAACCACACTACATCGGGTCGCAGCAGCGCGCCGCAGGAGCATGTGGGGGGAATCTCGGAGAGAGGGACTTCGTGGTGCTCGGTAATCTTCCCTTCCCTGGTGCAGCGCACTCGCCAGATGTTGCCGTGCAGCTCAATCACATTTCTACTTCCTGCCCGCTGATGGAGCCCATCTATATTCTGGGTAATAAGGGTGAACTGAGGGAAGTGCTCCTCAAAGCGGGCTATCATCAGATGAGCCGGGTTAGGCTTCAACGGGGCGATGAGTTCCCGGCGCCAGTTATACCACTCCCAGACCAGACGGGGGTCTACCTGGAAGGCGTGAGGGGTGGCTAACTCCTCCGCTCGAAAGTTGCGCCACAATCCACCCTCACCCCTGAATGTGGGCACCCCGCTCTCGGCGGAAACGCCGGAGCCGGTGAGCACCACCATCCGCCGGGCACGCCAGAATCGCTCTCTTATCTCGGGCTGGAGGGTTGGTTCGTTAGTCACTTTTTTCCTATTAATAGGCAAGAGCAGGCTTTTCTCATTGATATACTTTCCAACTCATATTAATCTCCGGGCAAGGAAATTGTCAAGGAGTATTATATTTAAAACATAGGTGAGATTCTGTCCACAGGCGCAAAAATCAGTTTCTACATTGGGTGTTTTCAAATCATTTAATAAAGTATTTTTATAAAAAATACTAAAAAAAGTGTTGACATCATCGCTTTTTTCTGTTATATTTTAATTTCTGCACGCCTTCTAAGAGTTTCCTGCACGCCTTCTGGATGGTTTTCAAAGATATATAAGATGTAGCCTTTTTAAGCTGTGGAGGGCGAATGCCGATGAAACTTAAAGAAGGCAAAGGGCTTACCCTGGTTGAACTATTAATTGTGGTGGCTATCATCGGGATTCTGGTGGTTGCGGCGTTTCCTCTTTTTTACGAGGCGGTGCAGCGGGGCAAACAGAAGAGTACGATGCACAATATGCGTACCATTGCCACCGGATTAGAGTCCTATATGGTCGATTACAACTTTTATCCCCATACCATAATAGCTGTTGAACCTACCTATGTCAGCATGACTCCTCGCAGGGATGGCTGGAGTAACGATTGGGTGTACGACACCTTCCAGAGTGATCAGTCTTATAGCCTATCATCCGGGGGGAGAGATGGGGGAGGGCATGCCACTGTCGAAGGGGTGACCAACGATTTCGATGACTCTATCACCATCGTTAACGGGAGATTTTTCTCCTATCCCGCCGGGTATCAGCATAAATGACCTTCTCTCTTTAACCCTCCATCTTAGAAGAGTCCCGGGGAGTTGATTTAACCTTGACACTCTGTGCTGGGGTATGCCATAATCGGAGCAAGAAAAAAGCGGCGATGAAAAAGTGAAAGTTGTAGGGCTGTTTCATTATTTCTTATGATGTTATCAGTTTTATTTGGGCTTAAAGGATTGGCAAGGCGATGAAGATATTGGTAGTTGGCGGTGGTGGTCGGGAGCATGCCCTGGTGTGGAAGATAAGCCAGAGCCCCAGAGTGAAGGAGATTTTCTGTGCTCCGGGTAATGGAGGGATTACCGAGCTGGCTACCTGCATTCCTATAGAACCGACCGGCTTACAACAGTTAGCGGACTTCGCTGAGAAAGAGAAAGTAGACCTCACGGTGGTCGGTCCGGAACTCCCTCTCACCCTCGGCATAGTGGACGAATTCTCCCGCCGGGAGTTGAAAGTCTTCGGAGCGACCCGCCGTGCAGCAGAGATTGAGGGAAGCAAGGTTTTCGCCAAAGAGTTTATGAAGAAATATAGCATACCCTCCTCTCAATTTTCGGTATGCACCACAGCCGAAGAGGCTTTTAAGTTGATAAAGCACAGGTGGTTCTCCTATCCCGTGGTCTTTAAAGCGGATGGGCTGGCTGCCGGAAAGGGTTCCATCATCGTCAATGACGAAGCTCAGGCTCATGAGGTAACCAGACAGATAATGGTGGAGCGAAGGTTCGGAGCCGCGGGCGATCGGATGGTGGTGGAGGAGTTTCTGCGCGGTGAGGAGGTTTCCTTCAAGGTAATCACCGATGGGGAAAGGGTGCTACCCTTAGCTGCTTCCCAGGACCATAAGGCGGTCTATGACGACGATAAGGGTCCCAACACCGGAGGGATGGGCGCCTTCTCCCCTTCGCCTATGGTTGATAAGGCGCTTCATCGCCAGATTATGGAGGAGGTAATCTACCCCACTGTCAGAGGAATGGTGAAAGAGGGGAGGGAGTATCGAGGTGTACTCTACGCCGGGCTCATGATCACTGACGAGGGGCCAAAGGTGCTTGAGTTTAACGCTCGCTTCGGCGACCCGGAGACCCAGGTGGTACTCCCCTGTATGGAAGGCGATCTCGTTCCCCTGCTGGAAGCGGTAGCAGAAGGTAGTCTGGAGGGGATGGAGATATCCTGGCGGGATGCCGTAGCGATATGTGTGGTGCTCGCATCCGGGGGGTATCCTGGCAGTTATGAGAAGGGAAAGGTCATCTCCGGTCTATGGGAGGCATCTGGCCTGGACGATGTGCTTCTCTTTCACGCCGGCACGGAGAGGCAGGACGCTCGCTTTTTGACCGCCGGAGGGAGAGTGCTGGGAGTAACGGCCGTAGCCCCTACCTTCCCGGAAGCCATCAAACAGGCATATGACGCCTGCCAGATGATTGGCTTCCAGGGGATGCATTATCGACGGGATATTGGTCGCAAAGCTTTAAGGTGGCTGGAAAAATGAACCAGACCCTGGTAGGAATAGTGATAGGGAGCGACTCTGACCTGCCCGTGATGAGGACGGCTATGGAGACGCTTTCCCATTTTGATGTGGGTTATGAGGTTAAGGTTCTCTCTGCCCACCGCACTTTACAGCGCACCATAGATTACGCCCACGGGGCAGAGTCAAGGGGGCTGAAGGTAATCATTGCCGGAGCCGGTGGTGCCGCTCATCTGGCGGGTCTGATAGCGGCGGAGACCACTCTGCCGGTTATAGGCGTTCCGCTGGAGGCAAGCCCGCTGCAGGGATGGGATGCCCTTCTGTCGACGGTGCAGATGCCTGCGGGAGTGCCTGTGGCGACGGTAGCGGTAGGGAAGGCTGGCGCCTGCAACTCTGCCCTGTTAGCGGTGCAAATCCTCTCCTTGCAGGAGCCATCCCTTAGAGAAAAGCTGAGGGAATTTAGGGAGGATTTAGCCAGACAGGTTGAAGAAAAATCCCAGAAAGTGGAGAGGGAACTTCCCCCTTCCTCTTAAATAACTTGCCTCTTTCTCAAGTTCTATCCTTTAGGATGAATAAGTTTTATATCATAACCTTCGGCTGTAAGCTCAATCAATACGACTCTGCTGCCATGGAAGAGCAGCTGCTTTCTGACTCGCTGGCGAAGGCGAACGATTACAGAGACGCTGATATAGTAGTCATAAATACCTGTACTGTCACCACCAAAGCCGACAGCGAAGCCCGACGGTGGATACGAAGGGTGAAGCGGGATAACCCCGGCTGCCGCCTCCTGGTGACCGGATGTTACGCTCAAAGGGAGCCCACCCTGCTGGCGAAGATTCCCTCGGTAGATGCCGTCTTCAGCAATAAAGAGAAGTTTGAGCTTCACTCCATTTTGAGCGAGCTGCACAGCGGGAGGAAGCCGATTGTCCGCTGGAGCGACCCTCTGCAAGAGGAGAGCGCCTCTTTCTATCCCATCAAAGGATTCAGCGGCTACACCCGGGCATTCGTGAAGATACAGGAGGGGTGCGATGCCAGATGCACCTACTGCATTGTCCCCCGGGTCAGGGGGAGACCCCGCTCGCTTCCCTCCCGCATAATTTTGGAGCAGATTGAACTCCTTGTCGCCCAGGGATATAAGGAGCTGGTGCTCACCGGGGTGCACATCGGTCGCTGGAGTGAGGAGGGGAGGGGGCTGGTCCAGCTTCTCCAGATGATAGAGCAGATAGAGAGACTTCCTCGCCTGCGGCTGAGCTCACTGGAGCCTAACGAGGTCTCCTCAGAGCTAATAGAGCTGGTGGCTGCTTCCCACCAGATTGTCCCCCATTTCCATATACCACTGCAGAGCGGGTCGGACAGGATACTGAGATTGATGGGCCGACCCTATACTGCCGCCTATTACCGCCGTCTGCTGGAGGAGATCAGGAAGAGTATCCCCCGAGCCGGTATCGGGGCTGATGTGATTGTCGGATTTCCGGGAGAGGTTGAGGAGGATTTTCAGCAGTCTTATGATCTTATCGGCTCCTCCACCCTGACCTATCTCCATGTCTTCCCTTTCTCCCCCCGCCCGGGCACAGCGGCAGCGGATAAGGGAGGTGTGTGTCCCCAGAGAGAGGCGCACCAGAGAACAAAACTTTTACGAGAGCTTTCCCGACGGAAAAACTATCAGTTCAGATTGCAGTTTCGGGGCGAAATTCTCCCCTGTCTCATTATCGGGCAGGAGGGAGGAGGAAGGCTGCTGTCAGCCCTGAGTGACAATTATCTTAAGCTGGAGGTAGAGGGGGAAAGAAAGCTTATAAATCAAATAGTAAAGGTGCGGGTGACCGAGGTTGCTGATAACATCACTTGGGGGTGCTTGGTTCCCTGAGGTGTGGTGAGAGGAGGCGCTCCTCTGCTTAAGCTCCGTATTTCTTCAACCTCAAAGCGTGGGCTAAGGCTAAAGGCATAAGCTCGGTAGCCGGGAATCTCCCCAGTCCGCCGTAGAGGCACTCTTTTTCATTGAACTGCTCCACCCTGTCCGGTCTCGCCCATTGCGAGCTCAACACGATAGGCACCGTGTGCCAGCTATGGGCTTTGAAGGTGCACGGGGTGGAGTGGTCGCCAGTAACCACCAGCACATCGGGCTTAAGCTCGGTCAGAGAGGGAAGGAGTTGGTCCACTTCCTCAATGAGGGCTACCTTCCGCTGGAAGTCGCCATCCTCCCCTGCGCTGTCAGGGTGTTTTATGTGGAGAAACCAGAAATCGTAGCTGTGGAAGTTTTCCCTCAGGGTATTGAACTCCTCCTCAATCTTTACGCCGGTAGAGATAAGCTCCATTCCCACCAGGCGGGCTACTCCTTTGTACATAGGGTAAGTAACCACAGCTGCGCTTCTCAGCTTATAGACCTCCTTCATCGAGGGGAAGGGGCTGTATTTTCCAAAGCCCCGGCAGAGAATCATATTAGCCGGATGCTGCGTGGAGAGGACTTCCTTTGCCCGGGCGATGAACTCGTTTACCATATGGGCAGTATTCCGTGCTTCAGGATTCAGTGGTTGGACCTCGAGGGGAGTAACTCCGAGTGCCTGGGGGTCGGAATCTGATAGCTTGTCCGAGAGGTCGGAGCCCCTCAGAACCAAAGCCGCCCGATATTCACTGACCGGGATGGCAAAAACCTCCGCCCCATCGACCTTTTTTATTTGACCCAACAGGGAGCATAACTCCCTCCCCTTTTCAGAGCTTATCCTTCCTGCACGCCGGTCGGTGAGGCGTCCACTTTTGTCGATGGAGGCGAAGTTCATCCTTCCCACTATATCCGATTCCTCAAGAGGGAATTCTATCCCCAGGGCTTCCAGCACTCCTCGTCCGACAGTAAAGTGCAGCGGGTCGTAGCCGAAAAGAGCCAGATGAGCGGGTCCACTGCCCGGGGTGATCCCCGGCTGAATGGGCTCCAGCATGCCACAGATTCCCCCCTTGACCAGGGAGTCGAGATAAGGGGTATGAGCCGTCTCCAGCTCTGTCTGCCCGTTTTCGGGGAGGGGCAGCCCCCCCAGACCGTCTATAATTAATAAGATAATCCTGGACTCAGACTTCTCTGCCTGGGCTTTAAGGAGCTTCATCTGGGGAGTAAGCTCTTTCATTCGAGCGATGCCTCCTTTAAGACCAAAAATTCCACCTCAATATAGCTTAATTCTCATGGGTTGTCAAGAGAAGAGAATTCACTCTAAAGAATAAAAAAAAGCTGGGCAATGATGCCCAGCTTTTCGGGGTAAGGGGAAACCTAAGGTAAAGGGGGTGATAGTAATGGGTAAAGGGAAAAATTTAGGACCCTTTCTTACCCCTCCTTTAGGGTAAAGTTATTAATTCTAATTCAATGAAATAAGCTGATCACCAACTTGCTCCAATTTCTCCTTGTCAAGGATGTTAATCACCCTTTTGTCGAAATCGATGAAGCCGACCCTTCGGAATTGGTTCAGGAAGTGACTGGTGGTCTCCCTAGTAGAGCCTATCAGGTTGCCCAATTCCTGTTGTGAAAGCTTAGCATTGATGAGGATGCTCCGTCCTAATTCCACCCCATATTTGTGGGCGAGGTTGAGCAACAGCTTAGCCAGGCGGCTGGGGACATCACGGAAGACCAGGTCTTCTACCTTCTTCTCTAAGCTCATTCTCCTCAAGCCCATTAGCTTGGCTATATTGTAAGAGAGAGTGGGGATCTTCTTCATCAAGGCTTGCATCTGGCTATTGGAGATCTGCGAAATATAAGAGGACTCTAATGCGGAAGTCATGCTCTGGCGTTCTCCCCCCTCTATGAGGGCATGCTCACCAAAGATATCTCTGTCTTTATATATCTCCATGGTGAGCTCTCGCCCATCCTCCGAGAGCCGAGATTCCTTGACTTTGCCCTTGTGCAACAGAAAAATGCCCTCGCGTTGGTCCCCGGGAAGATAAATGATGTCGCGCTTTTTATATTTTTTCAAAGTGACAGCTTCTGCCAAGGATCCCAACTCCGAATCAGTCAGCCCAGTAAAAATGCTAAATCGTTTCAAAGCTCCAACCCCTTCAAACATCTCGTAGTACCCCCCTTTTTTAAGTTTCCTTTTAAATCCATATATCGGATGAGCAATATCTGTGCCATAATTTGAGGTGTTGCCTGATCAATGTAAAGGGAGAATAGTCGCCAGGTTACAGGGGCTTGCCAGGAATCGATAAAGGGGAGGGGCGAGAGAAAATGTCTAATTCATTACACACTTTCAATTCATATTCCTTTAATCTATTGATATATAGTGGTTTAATAAATGTCTATTGGATTACACAAAATAGGTTAGGATGGACATCCCTATTTGGAAGGACGATGGAGGGGGGCGGTTTTGGGGGCAGATTTTCTCCTGCTGACTTCCCTGGGGCTCTCCAGCAATCCATATTCATGCATCTTATTGTAAAGGGTTCCCCGGCTTATTCTCAGCAGTTGGGCAGCGAGGCTGCGGTTCCCATTCGCCTTAGCCAAGGCGCTCTTGATGGCTTGCTTTTCGATCTGCTTTGCTGCCTGGAGGGTGATCTCTTTAAGGGGCTTTCCCTCGGGAGGACTCTTCATAAGCATCTCATGAGAGACCATTATTTCAGAAGGGAGCGAGGAGAGCCCTATGACCTCCTCATCGGTGACCAACACCAACCTTTCCATCAGGTTTTCCAATTCTCTCACATTACCTGGCCAACTGTATTCTATAAGGACCTTCATAGCTTCATTGGACATTTTTTTTAATTTCTTATCATTAGTCCGGCAGAACTTTTTCAGGAAATGATTGATGAGCAGTGGAATGTCTTCTTTCCGATCTCGCAGAGGGGGGATAGATACGGGTATCACAGCGATTCTGTAATAGAGGTCTTCGCGGAATGCACCAGCGGCTATTCTCTCTTTCAGGTTGGTATTGGTGGCGGCAATGACCCTTACATCGACTTTAAACTGCTCGCTGCTGCCCACTGGTTTTATCTCCCGCTCCTGGAGAACTCGCAGAAGTCTCGTCTGGGCGGATGGTCCCAGGTTGCCAATCTCATCGAGGAAGACGGTGCCCCTGTCAGCTTCCTGAAAGAGTCCCTTTTTGGCCTTGGTTGCTCCGGTGAAGGCGCCCTTCACATGTCCGAAGAGCTCCGATTCCAGCAGCGTCTCGGGTAGGACGCTGCAGTCAACAGGAACAAAGGGGTTATTTCTTCGGGAGGAGTTATAATGGATAGCCTGGGCGAAGAGCTCCTTTCCTGTGCCGCTTTCCCCCTGCAGGAGAATGGTCGATTCGCTATCGGCTACCCGTCGGACGAGCTCAAATAGAGAAAACATTTGCTGGCTTTGCCCGACAATATTATGGAACTTGTACTCCCCTTTTATCTGGCGGCGGAGACGGGTGACCTCACGATGAAGCTCCTCCTGATGGAGGGCTTTTTTGATCACCATCTTCAGCTCATCCATCTGAAAGGGCTTGCAGATGTAATCGTACACTCCCAGCTTCATTGCTTTTACTGCCGATTCAACCGTGCCATAGGCGGTAATGAGGATGAAGGGAAGATGAGGGTAATCCCTTTTTATCGCTTGGAAAAGCTCTATTCCATTGATTCCGGGTAGAGCGAGGTCGGAAATCACCAAATCAAAAAGTGTGCTTCCGATGACCCGGAGTGCTTCTTCAGCGGTTTCTACCGTGGTAACTGGGTATCCCTCTTTGGTCAACACCTTACGGAAAAGCTGGAGCATATTGACTTCATCATCGACTACCAGAATCTTATAAGACATATTTATTTGTTCCTCTTGGGAAGATGTTGGCTGGAGCTGTCTACGGGGAGTTTGATGATGCAGTCGGTTCCTTTGCCCAGTTGGCTCTTTATCTCTATTTTCCCCTTATGGGCGCTGACAATCTGTTGGCTGATGCTGAGACCAAGCCCCGTTCCCTTGCTTAGCTTGGTGCTAAAGAAGGGGTCGAAAATCCTTGATAGATACTCCTCGGGTATCCCGTTTCCGGTATCCGATATCTGGATGGTGACCATGGGCGCAGCCTCTGGTTCTCTCTGGCTATCGGTATATGCTTTTATCTGCAGGTTACCCCCCTGGGGCATAGCCTGGATGGCGTTTACTATAACATTGATGAAGACTTGCTGCATCTGATAGCGGTCCACATTCACCAGAGGGAAGTCGGCGGGTATGGTTTTGGTTAATTGTATTCTGTTATTTTTAAGCTGAAGTTTTAGCAGGGAGAGGCTATTATCTATTACCTGCTCGATATGGGTAGGGGTTGTCTCCAGCGAATGGGGGCGGGCGAAGTTGAGGAGTTCCTTGACCACCTCCGAGCATCGGGCGGTCTCCTTCTCAATTATCTTGAGGTCTTTATAGCGGATGTCGGAAGAGGGGGTATCTGACAGGAGTTCCTGGGCAAAGCCAAGGATTATCCCCAGGGGATTATTAATTTCGTGAGCGAATCCAGCGGCGATCTCCCCCATAGTCGCTAAGCGTTCCGACTGAAGGAGCCTCTGTTCCAATTCTACGCGTTGGGTTATATCGGTGATGGTTCCGATGATATTGTAAGTTCTGTCCTCCTCAAGAAGGGGTGCCAGGCTGAACAGGACAGTGATTTTCTCTCCCGATTTCTTTATCATTTCTGTCTCGTAGTGGATAGTGGGGAATCCATCTTCCAGGGTCGTCCGAAGCTGCCGGGCTACCTCCTTAGTTCTATCTGAACTGACCAATTTCAGCAGCTTTCTCCCCCGCAGTTCCGCCTGGGAATAGCCGGTAATCTCCTCCATACGGGGATTTACAAACGAAAGTCTTCCCTGGTCGTCTAAGGTGAACATAGCATCGGTAGTGTTTTCAATGACCTTGCGGAGGAATTGCTCCGATTCCTGTAGCTCTCGCTCCAGCTTCTTTCGTTCGGTCACATCGCGGAAGACCCCTTCTATCCCGATGATATTACCCTTTTCGTCCCGGATGTAGTTACTGGCTTCCTCTAACCAAATCTCTCTTCCGTCTCTTCGCTTCAGGTGGATGAGGTAGTTGGTTACATAGCCTTTCTTATCCATATCATTCCTAAACCGCTCGATGTCAGCCAGGTCGATGTAGAAATCTTTAAGGTTTACCCCTACCATCTCCTCAGGGGAGTTATAGCCCAGGATCTCTGCTCCCGCCTGATTGATGAGGAGGCAGAGCCCATCGAGATCACTCTGATATACTCCCTCCTTTACCGAGCCGATCAGCTTGCGATAACTCTCTTCAGACTCCTTGAGCTCCTGGTAGAGGATTATGTTATTGAGGGATATGGACAGCTGCCCGATGATGCCGCTTAGAATTTGCAGGTTGCCCCGACTGAAGGAGTTGGGTGTTTTGCTTCCGATGTGAAACAGCCCAAGCACCTTGTCCTCGGAGAGAAGGGGCAAGATAACCACTGCTCGCTCTCCCATCTGGTAGAGGGAGCTAAGGTCCTTATAAGGGGTGGAGGGTGCAATCTGGTTGCTGATGTATGGCTTTTTAGTGGCTACTGCCTTCTCCATAGCAGTGTTCGTTAGGGGAAGAGAGTCCATCCACGAGACTTGCTGGCGGTCGGGATAGGAGGAGAGGGGCTTCAACATACCTTCTTCTTTGTCCACCCGGATTACATTGGCCTGGTCGAATTTAACAAATTTCCTGAGCTGCTCCCCTATTTTACCGAAGATATGATGGATGTTTAGGCTGGATATGATGGCGTTGGTAACCTCCTGCAAAGAGGTAACCTCGTTGACACGACGGGCTAAATCCTGATTTATCTTCTCCAGCTGAGCCATATGCTGGCTGAGGGAGATTCGCATATCATCAAAGTTCTTAGCCAGAACTCCCACCTCTCCTCTGGCAGTGAGGTCGATGGGCTGGTCGTATTTTCCAACTCCCACTTGCTGGGCAGCCTCTACTAAATGCTTCAAGGGATTAGTGATGGAGCGGGAGACGAAAAAGGTGATGGTAAAGGAAATGACAATGGCAACCAGGGCTACCAGAATCATCCCATATTTGATATAGCTCATAAAGCCGAGAGCCTGGTCGAGGGACTTCTGGATGACGCATATCCCCAGGTCGGGGCTGAAGTTTTCGCTTAAAGGGGTGAAGATAGAAAGGTATTGTTCCTTTCCAACCATAATCTCTGTCCCCTCTTCAGCAGCCGACGGTGAGGGAAGCTGATAGGTAGGCAGATAGTAGACCAGCCCCTGATGGAGCTCCGACAGTAAGGCATCATCCCAGCTGGAGGCGATAATCCTGTCGTTTACCATAAAGGTTATCTCACTCTGGGTGATATTTTTGAGCTCAATGGCTAAATCTTTATCCATCTCGTAGCCGATGCTCAGCAGCCCGATGACTTCGTTTTCCCCTTTCAAAGGGACCGAGGCCACCTGGAATATCTTATCCAACAGGTTAAAGGTACTAACCAGCTCTTTCCCCTGGAGAACCTCCTTAATTACCGCAGGTTGAAGGAGATTTTTTCCGTATTTAGCAGGCTGATTGATTATCTTCAGGCGGATGCCGGTTTTGCTGATGATGACAAAGAGCTCGCTCTGGAGAAGCTCCTGGAACCGCTGAGCCTCCGGGGCGATGAGGATGGGGTTGTTGGTCTGCACGGCCTCCTTCAGGGAAGGGAGCTCCGCCATTACCTTGCATTCGGAGATCAGCCTCTGGTACCGGTTGCGCTGAAATTCTTCAAAGACATTTTTAGCTTTGAGGAGGTCCTGCTCCAGGGTATCCCTCACCTCCACCGAGACCATATAGCTTACTATGAGGAAGCTCAATATTATGACGCATAGTATTATGGTGGTGGCAAATATCAGGATCTTCGAGCGAAGGGTATGACCAAACCCCTCCCTCAATTTCTTAAACCGGTCTAACAGAGGCAACATTTCCCTTTTCCGTACAAGGAAATAAATTATTGTTTCCAAAGATATTATACCACCAACTCGCTGTTGAAGCCAGTCAAATTGTGGAGGGAGGAACCGGGGCTGGAGCTTTTCCGTATTAATAAGTGAATAAACCTTGTAAAAAGGGA
>JAOUOQ010000205.1 GCA_029880275.1 Candidatus Aminicenantota bacterium
TAGGAAACGGAGTTCAAATCGCTGGTGGGATTATCAAAATTGTATTTGACATAATTGAACTCCGATAAAGCGGCGGTCTTGGGGAGTATCTGCTGCCGGTAGGTGATACCGAAAGAGTTTTCCCTATGGTCTAAAATCTCATCCAGCTTATAACCTCGAAAAGCAGCCTGGGAGTCATACCTCAGCAGGTCCTGATTAAAGGCAAATTTAAGAGAGGTCTTAGCCGATGGCTCGTAGTTGATGCCCATATTCAGGCTATTGACGGTATGGAGGGTTCGGATATCAATCTCATAGCCAAATCGCCTTCGTGCCCTGGTATATCCCTCTTCTATGTATAAAGTGAACCTGGAAAGATAAAACTCCAGATGAGCATCAGCATAACGATTGAGATAGTTCTGAGAAGGGGTTCTGGCAAACCACAGCCAGCCCAGCTCTCCACCAAAATCCAGAAACCCTCTGTTGCCTAAAAGTAAAATCGAGCGCAGACCAGCCGTCGGAGTAGCCGTATAATCCGCCACCGGCTGTTGGGGAGAATAAAAGATGTTGCTATCATAGCCGGCGTTTTTAATAGAAAAGGTGGGCTTCAGTCTGAAGGGTCCTATTTTTATGTCGGCGGAATATACCGAGGGAGGAACCCGGGGGCTTTTCTGCGCTCTTTGGATTTTTCCCGAGTATGCTGATAAAGAAGAAGTTATAAAAATAAAGAATATAATATATAAGATGGATTTGGAGGAAAAAATTATCCTTTTAGATATAAACATTACCTTCCTAATCTCAGAGGAAATAGGAAGGGCAAAATAATCTATATGGCAAGAGTGCTACACTTACCCCTTAGACCCTTCCTCGACTGAGGTTTCACCATTTTAAAGGATTTCCCCCTCCCATGGCCTCAGTTTGGTACACAGCAGATATGAATGATATGGTCAGTCTTGCTCTTAGCCTATTAACCCGGTTCAGAAGGGCTGGCAACGGCTTTATATATCCCATAACCGAGAGCCGCACCGGAGCCCAATAAGATCAATATACCGATTGGTCTTTTATACCATTTCTTCTTCGGTGCAATTTTTTCAGCAACCTTTGTCGATTTCAGCATCAGCGGAACTGGTGCCGGCTTATTGGGTTCAACCTTAACCACAATATCAGAGATGAAATCCCCTTCCTCTTTGGAAACGCCAATGTTATATTCTCCTGGTGGAAGACCTTCTATCTTGTAAACTCCATACCTGTCGGTCTTATAGCTGATGAAGACTTCGCCTGTATCAACATTAATAGCTTTAACCTCCACTCCGACTACAGGGAGATAAGGATAGAATATTCTGGGCCATGTAACTTGAACATCTTCTCCAGGCTCAGCGCTAATTTCTTCCTTCTCGAAGACCACTCCTATAATTGACCCCTTCTCATCCTGAGCTTGCAGATTTGTGGAGGAACCGAAGGGAAAACCAGCAAAGACCAGAAAAGAGACCAAAAAGAATACCAAAGGCTTTACAAGAAGCGAACTTTTAAAATCCATCTGTACCCCCTTTTAATCTATCGATTGATGCAAGTTACTGGATATGTAGCTTTTATAAAATACTTAGTCTCCATTTTCGATTTAGAAAGGTTGTATATTTTTCTCTGCAACTTTATTTTTAATGCTGAAAATTGCCCCAAAGATTTTCTCATATATATATTGACTTTTCGAATAACTTATGTTATTTATAATAGCTCAGCCCAGAGGGAGAAGGATTTGCTCGTTGGCCGAAAGAAAACCAATATCTTGGGGCCAAAGTCTATCTCACCTCTGGGTTTTTATAACTGCTTGATTATAAATGAGATATTGTTCTTTAAACGTTACCTCCTGGTTTCCGTGTTAAAACTGAAACATTATATATCACGGTTATAAAGGTTGTCAAGTAAAAAATAACATATGGTTATACAAACTATGATAATTAACAAGGCTGAGATATTAAAAAGGATAAAAAAGATATTTGAAGGATTAACTCAGACTGAAATAGCCAAGATATGTGGGATTTCTCAGCCGGCGGTAAATAAATATTTTAAAAAGGGGATAATCCCCAGCTATACTATTATGCTCAGAATAGCTACATATGCTCGTGTATCTCTGGATTGGCTTCTGACCGGAGAAGAACCAAGAGAACTTTGGGCAGCAGCGGCAAGAGAGGAAGAGGCTATTTATAAGGCTCCGCTCATAAGTATCTCCACCAATGCCCAATGGAAAGAACTCCTCCCGCAGCAAATCTCCGATAAAGATTGTATCTCTATTCCCATAATATCAGAACCTATCGCCGCCCGCGACCCCTTGACTATAAAGGAAAAAGATATAGAAAGTTTTGCTTATGTTCGCAAAACATGGGTTGAGCGAGGCCACACTTATATTTGCCTTCAGGTCCGATGCAGCTGCATGCATCCTATTATAAGCGAAGGTTTTGTCGTCGCCATTGATCTCAGCGAAAATAATCCTTTAAAGTTAGAGCACAAGATTGTCGCCGCCCGCGACCACGGTTCTGTCACCATAAGATACTTGAAGCTGACCGAGGAAGATAATGTACTATTACCCCTTAATACGGCTGATACAAAACCGATTGTGATACGAAGAACCGCTCCCAATCAAATTATTGGAAAAATATCCTGGTGGTGGGGCCAACAAAAATAGAGGGCTTACCTTTCTCTCAAAATTATAAACTATTACTTCATTCCAAGAATATTTTCGACCCTCAGCCTACACTTCTGCGTCAAGGTTGCCTTTTTTTAGTGAAATGAAGATTACTGAACAGGATTCTTGATCCAGTCCATATGGAATTTAAAGTAAGCATTCCCAGCCAGTGGTGCATATATTTCTCTTCGTGTCTCCTTGCTTTTGCCTTTTCCTCTATCAATTGAAATTTCCTCACAATAAGATTCTCTAACACGACGCTCTCCCTGGACAGTTATTCTCCAAGTATTCTCGTCGATCCTCGTTATAGAGGATATTCCTTCGAGGACATATTATATATCTTGGTTATAATTGATGTCAAAAAAAATAACGGATGGTTATATTTCCTATGATAATTAACAAGGCTGAGATATGAAAAGGGGTAAAAAAAGTATTTGAAGGATTAACTCAAACTGAGATGGCAAAAATAGGTGGGATTTCTCAGCTGGCGGTAAATAGATATTTTAAAAGGGGGTAATCCCCAGCTATACTATTGTGCTTAGGATAGCTACATATGCTCATGTATCTGGGGATTGGCTTCTGACCGCAGAGGAACCAAAAGAACCTTGGGCAGCAGCGGTAAGAGAGGAAGAGGCTCTTTAAGTATCTCCCCCAATGCCCACTGGAAAGAGCCCCTCCCGCAGCAAATCTCGCATAAAGATCGCATCTTTATCCCCCTGGTATCAGAATCTGTCGCCGCCCGCGACCACGGCTCTGTCATCATAAGATAGTTGAAACTGACCGAGAGAGCTAATGTATTATTACCCCTTAATACGACTGCTATAAAACCGATTGTGATACGAAGAACCGCTCCCAATCAAATTATCGGAAAAATATCCTGGTGGTTTG
>JAOUOQ010000206.1 GCA_029880275.1 Candidatus Aminicenantota bacterium
CGGAGATCAAGCAATACCACAGCATGCTTGCTAAGGATACCATAATCTTCAACCCCAATACTCTGGGAGAAGTCCTCTACCAGTACAGCACCTTCGTGAACAAGATAGACTATGATGAGACTATCATCGTCTCTATCATCACTCCTGAGTTAAAGACCGGCAGGAACAATTCCCTTCCCCAGAGGACCAACCAGTGGAAACACCACTTCCGCTATGACCAGTCCTACCATTTGACTGCCCTGGGCGGCGAGCATGACTGGAAGGTCGGGTTTGAGTATCAGAATGTGCTCATCTCGGGATTCCTCGGTTCTGCCAGGGACAAGGGTCCCCGCTATTCCCTCACCTGGTATGACACCGATGATTATCTGGCGGGCATGTACCCTGATTTCGCCTCCATTCAATACGGACATGGTCTCGCACCGGCTCCCGGTGATGGCGACCTCTACACCCTCTATTCCTTGTATGTGCAGGACGACTTCCGCCTCACCGATAAGCTCACCCTTAACATCGGTCTGCGCTGGGATTTGGAGCAGGGTGTCCTCGGTGAGCGACGCATCTTTGCCAGCGACAGTGTATTAGGGAAGCCGGACTCCGATAAGAACAACTTCGCCCCCAGGCTCGGCTTCGCCTATGACATCTATGGCGACAGCTCCTTCGTTATCCGGGGTGGTTGGGGGATGTTCTACCAGCAGGTGGTCAACAATCTCCTGCTGTGGCTCGACCCCCTCGATGTGGAAGGAGGGCTCATGTCTGGAACGATTGATTTACCGCAATGGGGTCAAGATGAGATAATGGCAGGGCAGGTCGACTGGACCCAGTACATCACTGTCCCTGAGGGTCCTCCTACCCCGCAGGATATCTACTACATCTATTGCATCGCTCCCGATGTTCAGATACCAATGTTCCAGACGGCCAGCATCGGCTTCTCCAAGGAGATGCCTTACGACATAGCCCTGGATGTTGACTATGTCTATCAGCGCAGCGACAACCCGATGACCTTCTATAGGCACGGGGATATACCTCTCCCCTGGACCGGGCAGAGCTGGGAGGAGATGGGCTTGTATAACAAGTGCCGGGTAGCTGGGAACTTAGGTCGCAATCTGTATCAAGCTCTGGAGGTTGCCGCTCGCAAGCGCTTCGGGCATAACATGATGATGCAGGCTTCCTACACCATGTCGTCCAATAAAGGGTTCACGGACAGGGAGCTTTCTTCCCTGTTATACGATTTGACTTATCCCGACTGGGAGAACGCCAACTACGGCCCAATCACCGGCTCCCGCACCCATGTGTTTAATATCGGTGCCATGTTCAATCTCCCCTACGAGTTCAACCTCGGGCTCAACTTCGGTTACGGCTCCCCCTTCGCCTTCAACATTTACAGCTACGAAGGTGGCGATATGGATGGCGATGGCTTTACCAGCGACACCATGAAGGACCACAAGACTGGTCAAGGGAGAGGGGCTGACTTCAAGAATGTCGATGTCCGTCTGACCAAGAACTTCGGCTTTGCCGATAGATACAATGTGAGGCTATTCTTCGAAGTCTTCAACCTGTTCAACGCCGACAACCGGAGCCCGCGCCGCTGGATTACCCAGTGGGAGTCGCCCGAGTTCAACACCGGAACCATAGTTCTGGGGGTTGCCCGGGAAGCCCAGGTCTCCGTAAGGATTGAGTTCTAAATCTCTGGATGAGATAACTATCGGGGGTTAGCTCCCCATCAACAGGGGGGCTAACCCTCTTTTTTTCTTTTTAATTTAATGCTGTTCTTGAAAAGACTCTCAGCAGGTTGGTATAATTGACTTTAGTTAGGCTGGAGGATATAATTATTGAAGAGGAGAGATATACGATGAAAAGATGGTGGCGGTGCCTTTTGATAGTAGCGTTGGCTGGTCTGGTATGGGGGGGGTCAACCAGAGGGATAGCGGATGAGAAGGACCGCTACGCCCAGCTCACACCCAAATACAAAAAATGGCTCACAGAGGATGTCTGCTGGATTATCACCCCCCAGGAGGAGGAGGAGTTCCTGAGGCTCAAGTCCGATGCCAACCGGGAACGCTTCATAGAAGGCTTCTGGGAGAAGCGGGACCCCAACCCCCTGACCCGGGAGAATGAGTATCGTGACGAGCACTACCAGAGGCTGGAGTATGCCAACCGATATCTGGCGGTGGGCTCTACCAGGAAGGGGTGCCTGACCGATATGGGAAGGGTCTACATCCTTCTTGGGAGGCCTGACGACCGTGACCATACTTACAGCTCTAACATTGTCTTCCCCTATGAAATATGGCACTATTTTAAGAGCCCGGCTCCGGGGCTGCCTCCTGGTATGAGGATTATGTTTTATCGCCGCTTTGGAGCGGGTGAGTATTTCCTCTTTGACCCCCTTTTCGATAGGAACCGCATTTTCATCTCGCGCATCCGCCAGTGGGAGTTTATCAGCCCCGAGCAGATAAGGGATGTGTTGGGATTGGAGTTTACCCAGGCATATTCCAGCATTGCACCGGGCTACAGCACTGGTTTTTCCAGTCAGATTGTGGAGGAGTTGAGAGACCCCATCTGGCTTAAGGAGGCGATAGCCAGCAGGGTGAGCTCTGCGCCGGAAACAGGGGTGGCGGTTGATTATACCTTTGATATCTTCGAGCTCTCTTTTGAGCAAGTAAACATTCCCACCGAAGAGGGTTTTTATCAGTGCCATTTTAATATTGAGATACCTCCTGAGCATATCACCCTCAAGGAAGAGGAGGATAAGTTGTTGGGGAAGGTAAAGTTTCTGGGGAGCATCTCCGATGACAAAGAGGTAATGGTCGCCCGGCTGGAGGAGACCGCTTTCCTGGAACTCTCCAAGGAGGACTACCCTGCTCAGCAGCATTACAACCTATCCCTGCGGTGGAGGGCTGACCTGGTTCCCGGAGAATACCATCTGAGCCTGGTGAGCTTTGATAAACTGGGTAGGAGTCAGGGGAAGGCGGAGCACAGCTTCACCGTGGATGAGTTGAGGGCTGACCGGTGGTTGCTGAGCGATTTGGCACTGGGCTATAAGGCAGTGAAAGCCGATAAGGGGATGATGAAGGAGGGGCTCCCCTTTACCTTAGGGGAGTATACCATCTACCCCCAGGGCGATGCCATCTTCAGACAGGGCAGAGCAATAACGGTGGCAGCAGAGCTGCTGGCGCCCGAAGGGTGGACGCCCGAGGCAGAGCCAGTAACTCTGGTGCTTTCAGTGGAAAAGGGAGGGGAGAAGAAGGTTATCACCTCGGTTCCTTTAAGCGGAATAGAGAGCGGGGGGAGAAGGGTGGTTTTCTTTGACAGCATATCGACCGAAGAGCTTCCCCCCGGTGAGCATACCGTATCTATAGAATTGCTTGGTCCTTCAGGGGAGCTGCTTATTGAAGGGCAAAAAAGCTGTACCCTGGTGGACCAGCCTGTGGAATACGGCAAATTCATCATCAATGCCCAGCGGGGGGTGGACCCGATCCAACTGGAATATCTTTTTGGTCTGCAATACTTCCTCAAAGGAGATTACCTGAAAGCCCTACCCCATCTG
>JAOUOQ010000207.1 GCA_029880275.1 Candidatus Aminicenantota bacterium
CGGAAGGTTGCCTCGGGGAGGCTCAATCCCGACCGAGAACGAGCCATAGCCCGACACGAGATATGCTGCACTCTGGAGGATATGGTGCGGGTCACCTCTCATCTTCTCCATTCCCGGGGAAGGCTCTTCACCATCTCCCTGGCTGAGCGGTATGCCGAGCTAATGAAAGAGCTCTTCCGAGGGCGCATGAGCCCGGTGAGGGTTCGTTTTATTCATCCCCGCCCGGAGGAGAAGGCTTCCCACTTTTTGCTGGAGGCTAAGAAAGGCTCCCGGAAGGGATTAGTGGTTCTTCCCCCTCTGTTCGTCTATCAGCAGGGGGAAGAATATACCGATACCATGCGGGAGATTTTTCAGGGGAGGACATAGCCCCGCTTTATTTTATTTTGCAGCATTAAGGGGAGCGAGAGTGCTTGCTTGACAACCGATGGGGAGTTTGGTATTATCTTAACGGAGTGATGGTGACCAATTTGATGGTCGGAGTGGAAGCAGAGGTTTTCTCACCTCTGCTTTTCTTAGTTAGGTGCTCCGCCAAGGGTAGCGGTTTTTTGTTTTTTGCAGATTTGAGGGTTTAAACACGAAATGTGGACGAGTCTAAAATGCCTGTTACAATACCGGGGGCTCATCCAGGCGCTGGTCAGTCGGGAGCTGAAGGCTCGGTATCGGGGTTCGGTGTTAGGCTTTTTCTGGTCTTTTGTGAATCCCTTGCTCCTGCTGCTGGTGTATACCTTTGTCTTCACGGTGATTTTCCGACCAGCCCGCACTGAGGGGCTTACTCCCTATGCCCTGTTCCTTTTTTGTGGGCTGCTGCCCTGGACATGGTTCTCCTCCTCACTGCTGGAGTCTTCGTCGGTGCTGAGCAATAATGCCAACCTCATACAGAAAGTCCTTTTCCCGGCAGATGTGCTCCCCTGTGTCAATGTATTCTCCAATTTCATCCACTTCCTGCTGGGATTACCGATACTGTTCGCATTTCTGATATACTATCGCCGTCCGCTCAACATTTATCTTCTCTTGTTTCCCGCGGTAGTTCTCATACAGATAATTTTCACCCTGGGATTTGCTATGTTCATCTCCTCGTTGAGCGTTCACTTTCGGGATATACGAGACCTCCTGGCAAACCTGCTCACCTTCTGGTTTTTTGCCACTCCCATCATCTATCCTAACACCATGATACCGGAACGGTATCGCTGGGTATTAGACCTCAACCCCATGACTCATATTATGATGGGCTACCAGGATACTCTCTTCAAAGGGCAGCTCCCCCATTGGAAAAAGCTGTCGGTCACCCTTCTGATCGCCCTGGTGGTCTTTTATGTAGGGTATTTCCTCTTTGACAGGTTGAGGGACAGCTTTGCGGAGGAGGTATAACAGTGGCATCAGCGGTAGTTGTGGAGAACCTGACTAAGCTCTACCGGAAATACTCGCAGAAGAGGCGTTTCCAGACCATGAAATCCGCCCTGATAAAGGGTGACCTGTTTAGGCAATTAAGACCGGAGGAGGTCTTCCTGGCTCTGGAGAAGGTCTCCTTCACGGTTAAGAAGGGTGAGACATTTGGCATTATCGGCAGCAACGGGGCGGGCAAAAGCACCTTGCTCAAGATAATTGCCGGCACCCTGAGGTCGACCTACGGCAAGGTGATGGTGAACGGCAGGATTTCTGCGCTCATTGAGCTGGGAGCGGGTTTTCATCCCGAGATAAGTGGACGGGAGAATATCTATATTAACGGCATCATGCTGGGATTGTCCAAGAGGGAGATTCAGCGCAGATACGACGACATAGTTCAGTTCGCCGAGCTGGAGGAGTTCATAGAGAGCCCCATAA
Source organism: Candidatus Aminicenantota bacterium (assembly GCA_029880275.1). Taxonomy (GTDB): domain Bacteria; phylum Acidobacteriota; class B3-B38; order Guanabaribacteriales; family B3-B38; genus Guanabaribacterium. The sequence goes on from JAOUOQ010000207.1 coordinate 1,822, forward strand.
AGACCTATTCCACGGGGATGTATCTCAGGCTTGGCTTTGCCATCGCCATCAATGTTGACCCGGATGTCCTGTTGATAGACGAGATCATTGCGGTAGGGGATGAGTCTTTTGCCCGAAAATGCCTCGATAAGATAAAGGAGTTTCAGTGGAAAAAGAAGACCATCGTGATAGTCTCTCATTCTCTGGGTATGATAAATACCCTGTGCAATCGGGCTGTCTGGCTGAAGCAGGGGAAAGTTGAGCAGTTGGGCGACCCGCGCAGGGTGGTCGATGCCTACCTGTCCGATGTGGCCGAGAAGGAGGAGCGAGAGCTGAGCCGCCTCCACAGCCAGACCCTGGAGAAATTCGCTCTGGCAGAGGAGGCCAAGCTCGAGGAAGAAGCCCCTCCACCTGCCACCGAGTACGAGAAGAAACGCTGGGGCTCGAGGGATATTGAGATCAAGGAAGTGAAGCTGCTGGATAAGAAGGGGCAGGAGAGGCATATCTTCACTAGCGGGGAACCCATGGAAGTCCGCATGACCATCTATGCCAGGAATAAGATAAAGGACTTTGTCTTCGGAATCGGTATCTTCAACAGTGCCGGGATAGCCTGCTATGGCACCAACACCCACCTTGAGAAGTTAGTCCCCCGGGAGATCTCAGGAGAAGCGGTGGTCTCCTTTAAAATAGAGAGATTGGATTTAATACAAGGGACCTATTTCCTCGATGTAGCCGCCCACCAGATTGACGGCACCCCCTACGACTACCACCGCCAGCTTTATACCTTCCGAGTGCAATCCCTCATTCCCGATGTCGGGGTCTTTCGCCCCCAGCACAAATGGAGCTTCTCCCCCAACATCAGCTTCAAAAAAAAGATGGAAAAAAAAGTATAAGTGAAGGGACGAAGCCTCTAAAAAAAGGGGAATTACGGGAACAATGAATAAGTTGGCTGAGCCTATTTTCATTATCCAGGGTTTGCGGCGGGAGGCGGTCGTCGTCAGCAGCGATACCCTGTCATCCTCCGGGGGGAGGGTGGTCATCCTCCCCTGCTGCGGGAACTATTCCATCGTCAAGCTGAACCAGTCGGTGATAGAAAAAAATTCCTCACCGCAGGACCGCTGAGAAGAGGTGAGCGGCTTGTTATTAAAAAATATTCTGGAGCTCCCCAGGCGAGGGGAAGAGTTCGGCAGCATCAGAGAGATTGCCAGAGGTGAAGCCTTCTCCCTGACCCTCAGCGGGCTCAACGAGGGAGCAAAGGTCTATTTCATCTCCCTGCTGCTGAGCGGGATAGGAAAGAGTCTGGTCTATGTGGTCCCCTCCAATGCCGAGATAGAGCGCCTCTCCCCCAGCTTCGCTTACTGGATTGAGGAGATTGGTCCATCCGAAGGAGAAGGGGCACCCTGCCAGCTTATCACCTTCCCCCATGTGGATACCGATGCCTATTCCTCCGCACCCCCTCATCTGGACATCATCAGGCAGAGGGTTGAAGCGTTGTGGACCCTGTCCACCGCCAAACGATGGCTACTCCTGGTCTCCGCCTCATCCCTGGCGTATCCCACCATCCCGCCCCAGGCTTTCGCTTCCCGGGCAATCTCCTTGCAGGTGGGGAGCGATTACCCCCTCTATCAGCTCAAAGAGAAGCTGGTGGTATTGGGCTATCAGCGTGAGGATATGGTGGAGGAGGTGGGCGACTTCTCTTGCCGAGGAGGGATTGTGGACCTCTTTTCCCC
>JAOUOQ010000208.1 GCA_029880275.1 Candidatus Aminicenantota bacterium
GCCGAAATGTTCTCATCATGTTTATGTCCATTGAGCTGATGCTTAACGCGGTTAATCTGAGCTTTGTGGCTTTCTCCCGTTTCTTGGATTCGTTAGAAGGGCAGGTCTTTGTCTTTCTTGTGATGGCAGTTGCCGCCGCAGAGGTAGCCGTGGGGCTGGCAATCATTATATGTATATTCCGCAATAAAGCAACAGTGAATGTGGACGAGATAAACCTGATGAAAGGTTAGGTTGCCGGAATGGGTCTTTACTCAGGATGGGCTGTTCACCTTTTAGAGATAGGGGTGTGTGATGCTTGATTATATCTGGCTGGTCCCGTTCCTCCCGCTGTTCGGGTTTGTGATTAATGGATTAGTGGGAACGCGGCTTCCCCGAAAAGTAGTAGGTATTATAGCGTGCGGTGCGGTGGGATTGGCGTTTCTCATCTCGCTGATCGCCTTTTTCTCTCTTCCCGACCAGCCGGTCCCTGATAAAGTGCTTTATAGCTGGATTAAGGTGGGGGACTTTAAGGCAGACTTCGGCTTCCAGGTTGACCCCCTGTCCATCATCATGATTCTCATAGTCTCGGGAGTTGCCTTCGTCATTCATATCTACTCCATAGGATATATGCACGGTGACCCTGGATACTCCCGCTACTTCACCTACCTCAACCTCTTTGTTTGCGCCATGCTCCTGCTGGTGCTGGCTAACAACTTTCTGATGATGTATATCGGATGGGAGGGAGTGGGGCTGTGCTCCTATCTGCTGATTGGGTTCTGGTACGAGCGGAAGTCGGCTGCTGATGCCGGCAAGAAAGCTTTTATAGTAACCCGAATCGGAGATTTTGGCTTTGCCCTGGGGATTATGCTTGTCTTCAAGACCTTCGGCACCATCGACATCAGCGAGGTCATGCATCTGGCTCAGGGGCGATTTGAGGTGGGGGCTCCTATTCTTACGGCCATCACTCTGCTGCTGTTCTTGGGGGCGGTGGGGAAATCAGCCCAGATACCCCTTTATGTGTGGCTGCCCGATGCCATGGAGGGTCCCACACCGGTCAGCGCCCTCATCCACGCTGCCACCATGGTGACCGCTGGGGTATATATGATCGCCCGCTGCAATGTGCTCTATTCCCTGTCGCCGACCTCCCTCATGGTGGTTGCCGTAATAGGATGTGCTACGGCGATTTACGCTGCCTCTATCGGCCTGGTGCAGAACGATATCAAGCGTGTACTGGCATATTCCACTATCAGCCAGCTGGGTTATATGTTTATGGCGTGTGGGGTGGGAGCGTTTGCCGCCAGTATCTTCCATCTGATGACCCACGCTTTCTTCAAAGCCCTCCTCTTTATGGGAGCGGGAAGCGTGATTCACGCCCTGGCAGGGGAGATGGATATACGGCATATGGGAGGGTTGAGGCGATATATGCCCGCTACTTATAAGACCTTCCTCATAGCCGCTCTGGCTATTGGTGGAATCTTCCCCTTCGCTGGTTTCTTCAGCAAGGACGAGATTCTGTGGCGGGCTTTTGAGCAGAATTATGTCCTCTGGGCCATAGGGGTGATAACGGCAGCCATGACCTCCTTCTATATATTCCGCCTCGTGTTTAGAACCTTCGCTGGTGAGAGCCGGGTGGAAAAAGAGAAGCTGGTCCATGTGCACGAATCCCCGCGGGTTATGACCATACCGCTGGTCATTCTGGGGGTTATGTCGGTGATCGGGGGGCTGGCAGGAATAGCTAAGGCTTTCCCCCTGCTGGGGATGAGCCGCTTCTTTTCAGAGAAGCTGAACGTTCTTAGGTTTCTGGAGCCGGTAACCGGCGGACATCATGCTGAGGGGGGCGAGGCGGTTGGTCTGGAAAGATGGTTGATGTTGGCTTCGCTGCTCATCGCTCTTCTGGGGATATACATCGCTTATCAATTTTATGTCAGAAACCCGCAGCTGCCGAAGCGCCTGGCTCGCAGCCTGAGGAGAACCTATAATTTCGTCCTTAACAAATACAAGGTGGACGAGCTTTACGACTTTCTTTTCGTCAACCCAGCTAAGAGGTTTTCGGTGTTTCTATGGCGGATCTGGGATGACCGCATAATTGACGGAATAGTGAACGGGACGGCTGGCTTCTTTAAGGGCTGCGGTCGTATCGGCAGAAGGGTGCAGACAGGCTATGTGCAGACCTATATTTTATTGATTATTATCGGAGCCGTGATTATCATCTGGTATTGCCTATAGACTGAAGAGGAGTTTGTTTGTGAGGAGCCTTAAAGGATGAATCCTTACGGCGGTTTTCCACTGTTGAGCATTATAGTATTTCTGCCCCTGGTGGGTGCGCTGATTATCCTCTTTATTAATAAGAAGAGGGTCGAGCCGATCAGGGTGATTGCCCTGTTGACCTCGCTGGTGGTATTTGCCTTATCTCTGCCTCTGTTCTTCAATTTCGACAGCAGCACGCATGAGCTGCAATGGGTACAGAAGAAACCCTGGATACCACAGTATGGGATCATTTATTTTATCGGTATTGACGGCATCAATCTTCTGTTAGTTCTCCTGACCACCTTCACCTCGGTGCTGGCTATTCTTTCCTCGTGGAAGGCGATTACCGAGCGGGTGAAGGAATACATGATACTGATGCTCCTGCTGGAGACGGGCATGCTGGGGATATTTGTCTCACTGGACCTCTTCCTGTTTTACATCTTTTGGGAGACGATGCTTATCCCCATGTATTTCCTCATCGGCATCTGGGGTGGTCCGAGGAAGATTTATGCCGCGGTTAAGTTTTTCCTTTATACTATGGCGGGAAGCGTCCTTATGCTGGTAGGCATCTTGTGGCTCTACCACATTGGAGGAGGGACCACCTTCAATCTCTTCGAGCTCATTAAAGTCCCGCTGACCGGTCATCAGCAGCTGTGGCTGTTCCTGGGTTTCTTCCTGGCTTTTGCCATTAAGATACCTATGTTCCCCTTCCACACCTGGTTGCCCGACGCTCATGTGGAGGCTCCTACCGCGGGGAGTGTGATTCTGGCGGGGGTTCTGCTGAAGATGGGGATTTACGGAATTCTCAGGTTCTGTCTGCCGCTCTTTCCCGATGCCAGTATTGAGCTTATGCCCATCATCTCGGTGCTGGCCATTATTGGAATTATATATGGGGCACTGGTCTCCATGGTGCAATCCGACCTCAAGCGGCTGGTCGCCTTCTCCAGCGTCAGCCATCTGGGGTTCTGTGTGCTGGGGATCTTCGCTTTCAATATGCTGGGAATACAGGGAAGCATCCTGCAGATGGTGAATCACGGTCTCAGCACGGGGGCTCTCTTCCTTCTGGTGGGGATGATATACGAGCGGAGGCATACCAGAATGATAGCCGACTTTGGGGGACTGTCCAAGGTGCTTCCTCTGTTTGCTGCCTTCTTTGGGATTGTCACCCTCTCTTCCATCGGTTTGCCGGGGTTGAACGGCTTTGTGGGCGAGTTTCTCATCCTGGTGGGAAGCTTCCTCTCCCGACCGCTTTACGCCATTCTG
>JAOUOQ010000209.1 GCA_029880275.1 Candidatus Aminicenantota bacterium
GGTTTCCTGCCGGATAGTTCCCAAATCCTTGAGGACTTTCTGACAGCGAGGGCACTTCTGTAGATGTTCCTCCAGCGACCTCCTCTTCCTCGGGGGTAGGTCGTCATCTAAATAGAGGCTCAACCAACGAGCCGAGGGGAAACATCTCAATTTTTTCACCATCTCTATCATTCCTATTCTTACCTGGGCACCATTGCCTTCATCCCATAAGGCCCATATGGGGCTGAAGATAACGGCGCATCTTAAGCCGTGCTTTTGCCAAAAGGGACTTGGAAGCCCCTATTGAGCACCCCTGTATAGCTGATATTTCCTGATGGGTGAATCCCTCGATGTCGTGAAGGACAAATATTGCCCGACAACTCATGGGCAGCGATGCGATAGCCTGCTGAATATAGGTGTGAAATAAGGCTCTCTTCCCATCTGTTCCTTGCTGAAGGAGATTCTCTTTCTCCGAAAGGGGGACAAGTTTGTTCCCTTCTCGGTTGCCCTTCCTTCTCCAATAAGAGTGGCTTTGATTAACCGCAATCCGACAAATCCAACAAGCGAATGAGGAATCACCCCGAAAGGAGCCTATCTTCCGGTAAACCTTGAGGAAGACCTCCTGAACAATCTCCTCGCTGTCAGCGTGATTAGAGGTCATCCTATAGGCGATGTTGTATATCCTTTGCTTATACATTTTGTAAAGAGTGCCCAATGCCTCCCTCTCCCCTTGCTTACAACGGAAGACAATGTGGGACATCCTCTCCCTATTATCGTTAGGGAACATTCCCTCTCCCTTTCCGGAGTGAGCCTCTCTCAAGCTGCCGCTGGCAGAAAGGCTCCTCTCTCTTCCAAGGTAAATCTCTTCAGCACTCATTAAAGATACTCAGGGCAGAGGGTCTTCATTCACTTTCATTATAATAGATGCTTAAAAAGGTAAAATGGTTGCCTACATATTATAAAATTATTTCATTTTTTTGGATAGGGAAAACTGCATCTGGTAAACCCTTATAATAGGAACAGGATAGGGCGGCAAGGGAAGATATTCTTTATTAATCACCTTAGCCACTCAGAAATGAGGGGATAGGTTTATCGAATATGAGGGGAGAGAAAAGATGAAAGCCAGCCATCTCCATGTGGAGTGCCCTGTCAGCCTATGGCAATAGAACCTCTCTTCTAAGGGAACAGGAGACCGAATCTTGCAGTTTCCTCTGGTGATGGGGGAGACCAACCTCACTCTATCCACTCGATGTTGATATCACCTATTCCAGCCTCAACTTTCAGGGTCAGGTGATGGCGAGCCTGCTTGTAGTTTTCGCTGGTATACTGGTTCCCATCCTTTATAAAGGAGTCAACGTTAAGGGAACACAAGAAGCTCTTGTCAAAGATGAGCTTAACTCCCAGATCACGGGGCAACTTGACATCAAGGCTGCCAATACCCATTTCAATCTCCGCCCGGGCATCCTTTTGCCAGTTACCTCTGAAGTCAAGGAGAAAGTCACCCATTCCTCCTTCAAAAAGGAGGTACTGGCAGTTGGCGTTTCCCAGACTGTGAGTCTTCAGCTCGCTTACGCCAGCCTCTATCTGCATTCGGCGAAGTGGCTCCGGGTTAGGCTGGTCAAAATATACATCTACATCCCCGGCTCCGACATCCAATTTTAAATCGGCTATTCTCAGGCCACTGAGGTCAACGGTGGCCTCGGAAGCCCCGAGGGAGAGGTCGAGGGAAATGGGCAAGCCGGGATTCACTTCGATGCAGAGATAGCTTTTCTCCTTTCTGCGAAGCCTTAATCCCTTCCTCCCCTTGACCTCTACTTCCAGTATACCTCGCTTTCCCTCGGTACGATAATTGATCATTTTGCTCACAGTTCGCTGGTCGTAATCGAGCTCGAGGGAATACACCTCCCCTTTCTCACCGGCGCGAAGGGAGAAGTCACCCTGATTGAAGTGGACCTTCACCCAGAGTTCTTCTTCTTTTTGTAAGGAGCGCTTGTCTTCGAAATGGCTCAATTTCTGGACAGGACCTAACCCCAACAGAAACAACAACGTTAAAACAGCGCTTCCTAATTTAAATCTCTTCATAGCTTAAACACCTCTAATCCTAAGAAAAATAATCGTTGTCTAATTATCTCTCTCTTTTCAGTATGTCAGTTTAAGAAGATGAACGCTCCCGTTAACCGTCTCCAGAGTTATCTCTGCTCCTCCGCCATTAATAGAGCCTTGTAATCTACGACGAGAGAATCGTCCCAACACTTCCAGAGGGAAGTCGGTGGAAATGCTCCCATTGACCGTACGAACTCTGACATCGGCTCTCACTTCTGGTGGAAGGGAGAGATTAACCGACCCATTTACCGTCTTCAAGGAGACCCAGGATGATGGCTCAACTTCTTCCAGCTCAACCTTGATGCTGCCGTTGGTCGTCTTCCCATCAAATGAGCCCGAAGCCCTATTGACTTTTATTGCTCCGTTGACAGTTCTGCTGGCATGGGCTCCTTTTACTTCCTCAATGCTTATAGTTCCATTTACTGTCTCCAGATTGAGGTCTGTCTTCCTGGGGACCATCAGGGTATAAGTCACACTAACACTGACGAAATCCCCGGACAGAAGTCGGGAGATTCCCTTTCCTCTTTTGCGGAAGGGGTCGTAGGTTTTTATCTCCAGGCTGTTTGCCGTCTGGTTGACTTCTATTTTCACCTTCTTCACTGCCTCTTGTGCTCTGCTGGTAGATGAGGCACGGGCTACCTTTTCGGCTATCACCTGCACCCTCTCCTCATCCCAGGCGGTAACTTCTACACTCCCATTAACATTCTCTAAAATAAGTTCTCCCTCCGAGGCGAAATCGTAACTCTTCTCAAAGGTTTCGGTGGCTTTATACTTGCCATTATCAATATAGCAGCCCACCAGAAACGGCAATAAAAACAGCCCCCAAACCTTTAGCCAAATTCTTTTACTTTGCATAGCTACCTACCTCTTGGTAAATTTATGCAAAATTTCATATATGCCCTATTGTGCACCCCTCTGTCTAATTTAACTCTCCGGTCGAGAAGGCTCCGCTACCACACTTACAGAGGGGATTTTCTTGAGGATGATATCGCCCTTCTCGGTCTTCAAATAGAGCTGAGGTCCTCCCTCGCGGTAAGTGCCGGTTAAAAAAGTGCTTCCCTCCTGCTGGGAGAAGACTAAGTTGGTATACTGGAAATCGCTGTTTACACTACCCTCGGAGGCTATGGCCTCTATCTGAAAAGAGACCTCCTCAGGCAAGCTGAGCTGGATATTACCGTTGGAGTTAACTGCCCTGATGCCACCTGCCAGGGGGACGGCTGTATATAAGTCTATGGTGGCATTGGTGGTCTTTATGCGCACCTCTCCTCGAAAGCCCTCCACGGATACCGGCTCGTTGGTAGTCTCAACCACCAGGCTTCCCTCGGCTTCCCGAATCCACACTCGAGAATTGGGAGCGATGACCTCGATGTCCCGCCCTATCTTGCTC
>JAOUOQ010000210.1 GCA_029880275.1 Candidatus Aminicenantota bacterium
CCGACTGCTGCGGTCTCCATATCAACAGCTACAAGGGAGTGCTCTTGCTCCAGCAGCTTTTTGCTCGCCGGGTCGGAGACCACCTTCGCCGATGTCATAAGGTGGCCATCATGATAACGAAGTCCAATCTCCTCTGCCAATTGCCGGGCGAGGCTCACTATATTATCCTCCACCCTTACAGATAATCTTATAGTCTGACCAGGCTCATTTCCATCCTTGTCTTTCAAATTTTTCTCGTATATATTCTGGGCGATGACCAACTCGGCTGCCCCGAGATGCGGCTGAAGCGCCCCCGTGTAGCCAGCAGAAATTATCAGGTCCGGGGAGTAGCTTTCCAGCAGCAAAGAAGTAGCCCTCTCTGCCTTTCTGTAACCTACTCCTGACTGAACCAGGATGACCTGTTGACCGTCAGCCTTACCCAGAAAAAACCTTACCCCTTTTTTCTCTCTTTTGAGTGCGGAGTTGGTCTTTTTACGCAGCACCGTGAGCTCAGACGACATGGCAGCAATAACGGCTATGGAACTCAAAGACCCCTCCTTTTCACCAGATTGTAGCAGTTGAAATGCAAGACGTCAACCTTCCCAAAATCCTGGGGAGCAATTATCTCTTGACTACTTAAGGAGTTAAAGATAGAATGAATTTTTAAGAAATTAGCTTTAAAATTTCTGAGCTGTTTTTTTATGGTGGGCTTTATCTTAAAGATTAAAAACGCTTTTTAGCTTGGCAAACAATGCTGGAACTTTCCACTCCCATTCAGTATGTGAAGGGCGTAGGTCCCTTTCGAGGAAAAATATTAAAAAAAGCGGGCATCCAGACCGCTGAAGACGCCCTTTACCGCCTCCCTTATCGCTATGAAGACCGGGAGCATTTCAAAAATATCTCCGATGTGAAAGCGAGCGAAGAAGTGACCATTTTGGGCACCATCCTGGATTGTCATCTTCAGACCACCAGGAGGAAGGGGTTCACCATCTTCCAGATGCTGGTCGACGACGGCACCGCAGCTCTGAAAGCCCTCTGGTTTAATCAACCCTATCTTAATGAAATTTTTCGGACCGGGCAGAGGGTGCTCCTGCACGGGACTATGAAACTGAGCTACCGAAAAGGCCTTGTATTACAGTTAGAAAATCCCGAATACGAAATAGCTGATGAAAATGAAATCCCTTCCATCCATATGGGGAGGATAGTGCCCATTTACTCCAGAATCACCGGATTATCGGTGAAATTATACAGGAAGATACTCTATCATCTGGTTGGAGAGCTCACCGAACACATCCCGGAAATCATACCCCAACAGATAAGTGAGCGCCTGGGGCTGGTCTCCAAATGGAGAGCATTGAAGGAGGTCCATTTCCCCCCTGCGGGGACATCAATCGATGAGCTGAACAGGTTTCTATCCCCAGCCCATAAGCATCTCATTTTTGAGGAGTTCTTCCTCTTACAGGCTGGCTTAGCTTTGAGGAAGAGAAGGTATTCTCCCAAAGGTAAGGGTATTGCTTTCTCCATCGATAACCACATTCGCGAGGTGCTGAAAAAAACCCTCCCCTTCCATCTGACGCCTGCCCAGCGTAAGGTTCTGAAGGAGATAGTAGAAGATATGAAGTCGCCCCAGGCGATGAACCGCCTCTTGCAGGGAGATGTAGGCTCCGGAAAGACCATCGTCGCTCTGCTGGCCATACTCATCGCTATAGAGAACGGTTATCAAGCAGCCCTCATGGCTCCCACTGAAATTCTGGCAGAACAGCACTACGCCACCATCAGAACTCTCCTCTCTCACAGCTCCTGCCGCCTCGCCCTCCTCAGCCGGGGAGTAAAAAAGGAAGAGAGGGAGCAAGCCCGGAAAGATATTAAAGAGGGAAAGATCGACCTGGTAGTGGGCACTCACGCTATTATACAGGAGGGGGTTGACTTCTATAAACTCGGTCTGGTGGTAATTGACGAACAGCACCGATTTGGTGTAATGCAGCGCTCCAGGCTGATCAGAAAAGGTGAGTTTCCCAATGTACTAATTATGACCGCTACACCCATACCCCGCTCTTTAGCCCTTACCTTCTACGGAGACCTCGACATATCTGTGATAGACCAGCTCCCACCGGGGCGAAAACCGATAACTACCGTATACAAAAGCGAAAAAAGCAGAAAAGAGGTCTACGACTTTATCAAGAAGAAGATAAGCCAGGGGGGACAGATTTATATCGTCTACCCCTTGGTGGAGCCATCGGAAAAAATAGCATTGAAAGCCGCCAGGGATATGGCAGCGCAGCTTAAAAAGGAGGTCTTCCCAGATTTCAGGGTGGCTCTCATTCACGGGCGGATGAAAAGTGATGAAAAGGAGGAGGTGATGAGGGCATTCACCTCGGGGGAGATAGATATTCTGGTAGCCACCACCGTGATAGAGGAGGGGGTTGATGTCCCCACCGCCACGGTGATGGTAATCGAACATGCCGACCGCTTTGGTCTATCCCAGCTTCACCAGCTCCGGGGGCGTATCGGGCGAGGGGATAAGAAATCCTATTGCATTCTTATGGCTGACAGATCCATTACGCCCGAAGCCCATCAGCGGCTGCAGGCAATCAAGCAGAGCAACGATGGCTTCTACATCGCCGAAAAAGACCTTGAACTGCGAGGACCGGGGGAGTTCTTCGGCACCCGCCAGACAGGAATGCCCGACCTTCGGGTGGCAAACCTGGTAAGAGACCGCCATGTGCTGGAGCTGGCGAGAAAAGAAGCGTTTGCTTACCTTAACTACCTGGAGCGGACAAGTCGATTAGCTGCAGACCATCTGGTCAGGTTCGTACAGAACAACTGGGAGAAGAGGTTTGGATTGAAATTGGTAGGATAGAATGAGGATAATCGGAGGAGCTTTCAAGGGGATTAAGCTAAAAAGCCTGCGAGGAACTGCCACCAGACCCACCAGCCAGAGGCTCAAGAAAGCCTTTTTTGACTCTCTCTCTCACTGGGTTAGGGACTCGGTTTTCCTGGACTGCTTTGCCGGCTCAGGAGGAGTGGGCATCGAAGCCCTGAGCCGCGGAGCTAAAGAGGTAGTCTTCCTGGAATCGGAAGCCAGGGCGATAAAGACCATCCGGCAGAATATAGAATTACTGCAGGCAAAAGTAGCCTATAGGATTATCCAGGAAAATTACCATGCTGGATTGAAGCGCCTAAGTCGACAGAATAAAATGTTTGACATTTTATTTTTTGACCCACCTTATCAATTCGACTATTCGCCGCTCATAGAGGTTATATCATCTCTGGAGCTCTTCGGCGAAGGGGCTCTACTTGCTATGGAACATTTTTATAAAAAGCAATTATCCCTGCCGGAGGAAAGCTTTATTCCCTTTAAAGTATTAACTGCTGGCGATAGCCGTATTTCCTTATGGAAACCCCTTAGCAGAAAGCCTTAAAACCCCGACTGATAAGCTCTTTTCCCTATCTAATAGTTGTTTT
>JAOUOQ010000035.1 GCA_029880275.1 Candidatus Aminicenantota bacterium
CAGCTTACCTGCCGCAGTCTCCAGGGAGTGGATAAGCTGGCGTAAATAATGCTCAATAGCGGTGTTCAGGGAGAAGAAAAACGCACTCAGCTTCTCCCCTTTCTCTCTGATATAAGCCAGCAGGTCTATCTGTTCCAGCAAGCGTCGGTTCAGAGCACATTGATTTTTAATGGCTGTAAGCCTGGCAGCGATAGCGCTATTGAGCCTGATAATGGATTCGTCTACCCTTTGAGAGTAGCTGGTAATCATATTGAGGGGCTGGTAGAAGCCCCGATGCTTGGCAAGAAGATTATATCTGGAACGATACGATTCCACTCGATATTTAACCGAATTGATTATCATCCATCGTAAGGAGTTAAGCTGCTCCTGGAGCTCCAGCTTGTTTTTCACCACTATTTCTGCCGCTGCCGAAGGGGTAGGAGCCCGGAGGTCGGCTACAAAGTCGGAGATGGTAAAATCTATCTCGTGCCCCACTGCTGAGATAATGGGAATTTTAGAGGCGAAGATACGACGGGCAACCATCTCCTCGTTAAAGGGCCATAAATCCTCCAATGAGCCCCCTCCTCTGGTAAGAATAAGCACATCCATATCGGGAAGGGTGTTCATATAGTCAATAGCAAAAGCGATCTCCTGAGCCGCCTCATCCCCTTGAACCTTGGAGGGAAATAGCAGAAGCTCTACATTGGCAAAACGGCGGTTGATGACGCGAATGATATCCCTGATGGCAGCACCGGTGGGGGAGGTGATTATTCCGATTCTCTGAGGGAGCAGAGGGAGAGGCTTCTTATGCTCGGGTGCGAATAGTCCTTCTTTGTGCAGCTTCTCCTTGAGCTGTTCAAAGGCTAATTGAAGTGAACCCTTTCCCTTGGGTTCCATAAGGTCGACATTTATCTGATAATCCCCTCTGGGCTCATAGATAGTGATTGTCCCCCGGACGAGAACCAGCAGCCCATCGTAGGGGAGGAATTTCAAATACCGGTTGCGGTTGATAAACATAACCCCCCGAAGCTGGCTTTCTTTGTCTTTAAGGGTGAAATAATAGTGTCCCGAAGCGGGAGCCCTGAAATTGGAGATTTCCCCCTCAACCCAGATATCGGGGTAGGATTCTTCGAGGTCTTGCCTCACCAGGTGGTTTATTTCAGATACCGTGTATATTTTTTGCTCTGCAAAAATGTCTTCCACTGGAAGCCCCTGTTTAAAACTGAATTCTCCTGATGTCAAGGGCTCTTCCGCTGTGGTCGTCGATGATGAGTATCACAGCGGAGACTCTCCTATCATTCTTAGCCACCGAGAACCTTATGGGCATCCGGGTGAGAAATCGGCTAATAGCCACCTCTTTGGTAATGCCGATGACCGAATCGAAAGAACCCGTCATACCCACATCGGTGATATAGGCAGTTCCTGCGGGCAATATTCTCTCATCGGAGGTCTGCACATGGGTATGGGTACCGATAACAGCGCTCACCTCGCCATCGAGATACCACCCCATGGCGATCTTCTCGGAGGTAGCCTCGGCGTGGAAATCTACAATAATATTGTTGGTATGGCGCTTTACCTCTTCTATCTCTCTTTTAGAGACCTGAAAGGGGCAATCGAGGGACTCCATAAATATCCTCCCCGAGAGGTTAATCACCCCCACCTTTACTCCATGTCTGGAGACTCCCACATAGCTCCCGGAGCCAGGGACGGAGAGCGGATAGTTAGCCGGGCGAAGGAGCTTTTTTTCTTTTTTAATATATTCAACGATTTCCTTCCTGTCCCATATGTGGTTTCCGGAAGTAAGCACATTCAGCCCCAGAGAGAAAAGCCCTTCTGCTATTTCAGGGGTAAGTCCAAAGCCCCCGGCGGCGTTCTCAATGTTAGCGATGGAGAAATCTATTTGATAGTGAACTATAAAGTGATGGAAATACTCCTGGAGATATTCCCGTCCCGCTCTCCCCATTATATCCCCGATAAACAGGATGTTCACTCTTATTCTCTTCTTTCTAAAAGACTATGCAGCTCTTCCATCCTCTGGCAGAACCTCCTCTGGCTGTAGAGAAATTTAAAGGATTAGCGAGCATACTCGATAGCCCGTGTCTCCCGAATCACGGTAACCTTAATCTCCCCCGGGTACTCCAGCTCCTCCTCTATCCTTTTAGCGATGTCTTTCGATAACCAGACCGCCTCCTCATCGCTCACCTTGTCGCTCTCTACAATGATGCGCACCTCACGCCCAGCCTGTATGGCATAGGCTTTTGATACTCCCTGGAAGGAGTCGGCAATCTTCTCTAATTTTTCCAAGCGTTTGATATAGGTCTCCAAAATTTCCCTTCGAGCGCCGGGGCGGGCAGCCGAAAGGGAATCTGCCGCTTGTACCAGAACCGCCTCTACGCTCTGAGGCTCTTCATCGAAGTGGTGCGCTTCAATGCAATGGACGAGTTGGGATGATTCGTTGTATTTGTGCGCCAATTCAGCTCCGATTTTAGTATGGCTGCCTTCACCCTCCCGGTCTATTGCTTTGCCAATATCGTGGAGCAGCCCAGCGCGTCGAGCAAGTTTACTATTCACCCCCAGTTCGTCTGCCATTATTCCCGCTACTAAGGCAACTTCCTTCGAGTGCATCAATACATTCTGTCCGTAGCTGGATCTGTACTTCAGTTTTCCCAGAAGCCTGACCAGGTCGAGGTGAAGGTCATGGATGCCAAAATCCATGGAGACTTCCTCTCCAATCCCTTTTATCTTCTGCTCGAACTCCTCTTTTACCTTCTTAACCACTTCTTCTATACGGGCGGGGTGGATTCTGCCGTTGGCAATCAGTCTCTCTATGGCGATTTTGGCAATCTCTCTTCTGATAGGGTCAAAGCCTGAAAGGATAACCGCCTCGGGGGTATCATCAATAATGAGGTCGATTCCGGTAGCTACCTCCAGAGCCCTGATGTTCCTCCCCTCCCTGCCGATTATCCTCCCTTTCATCTCGTCATTGGGAAGATCGACCACTGATACCGTGCTCTCCACTACATGTTCAGAGGCACACTTCTGAATGGCTAAGCTGATTATCTTCTTGGCTTTTTCCAGACCTGTTTGACGGGCTTCTTCTTCTATTTTTCTTACCAGCAGAGCCGCACCGTTGCGAGCTTCATTTTCCATTATCTTCATCAGTGCCCGCTTAGCTTCTGCTGGAGTCATACCGGAGATGCGTTCCAGCCGCTCTTGTTCCTCCTTTAAAAGTTGGTGAAGATGCTGTTCGGTTTTGGCTATGCTGGCGGAGAGGTTCTTTAGCCTTCGCTCTCTTTCCTCAATTTCTCGGGTTCTTGTCTCCAGCAGAGCCATCTTTCGGTCCAAATTCCCTGCTTTGTAATTAAACTTTCTTTCCAGATTATGTAGCTCTCTTTTCTGCTCTCTGGTCTTCTCTTCAAACTCCGCTTTGGCAGCGAGCATCTTTTCTTTGGCTTCCAGGCGGGCTTCCTTCAGTATCCTTTCTGAATCCCCTTTAGCTTGCTGAATTATACTATTTTTCTCTTTTTCTGCTTCTTGGAAGAACCTCTTTAATTTTGTTTTGCTAAGCCAATACCAAGCACCTATTAGAGTGAAACCGATAATTGCAATCCCTACTAATTGTCCTGTAATCTGCACGACTTCACTCACCCCCTATCTTTGAGTAACTAAGTGGACTCTCAAACTTATCCACTTATAGATTCTTTCGATGCCTGATGGAACTTTGAGGCTGGGTGAAAGGGTGAGTCGGAATTTTTACAGGGAGAAGCCCCCGCGATGCCGTGGGGAGTTCCGCTTTGAACCCGTCAAAGCAAGTGGGTGTCCTGCATTCACTTTAGGCTTCCCCATCACAAGGAACGCTCACCATGAAATGACCCCGGACTCCCGTTTTATACGCTGTTGGATCAAAGCCGTCCTCTTCTTCACCAACATCGCAGGGGATATTCAATTTCATTATATTACCTTTTCCTTCCCCTTGCAAGAGAAATGTTTAAATATTTTCTGCTTCGGTAGATACGGCTCTTTTGGTCATATTATGCTACGGTGACCTGTTCCAACTTCTGGATAAGTCTCTCTATCTTTTCCGAAATTACCCTTTCTGTCCTCTTAAATTCCTTTTTCGTCTTAAAATACTCATCGGCTATGTTGATGGCAGCTAAGATAGCGACCTTCAGAGAATCAATAGTATCGGTTATATCGGAGATTTCCTTCATCTCTTTATCTACATAGTCTGCTAACTGCTGAATATACTCTTTACCGCCCGCACCTCTAATTTTATAAGTCTGTCCGTAGATTTCTACTTCAGTTAAATTGCTATCCCGTCCCATCTTTTAACCCGATGCCCCTTTTTGGTCGTTTAATACCGAAAAGGAGTAAAAGCATTTCCTGTTTATACTCCTATCTCCTCTAACTCTTCTAACATATGCCTTACCTCCGAGCGAATCTCTTCGCGCTCGGCTTGGTATTTTTCTAAGAAACGCTCGGTTTTATTTTTATATTGCTGGAGATAGGAAATTTCGGCTGATAACTTCTTTTTCTCCTCTAATTCCTCCTTTAATTGTTTGTTTTTTTCCTCTAACATTTTATTAGTCGAACGAAGCTCTTTTAGCAGAGCTGCCGTATGATATATCTTCTTCTCCAAGCTCTCCAGGCTTCTTAAAATCTGTCGGTTCATATTAATCTGTAATGAGCCGCTAACGAGGCTCGGCATTAAGTTTCTCTTTTAGCAGATTTATAAGCCGTTCTTGAGCTCGCGCCACCTCCTCCAGTGTGAGGGTACGCTGGGGGTGCCGGAATTGGATATTGAGGGAGATGCTGACTTTATCTTTGGGGATATTATCCCCCTGATGATAGAGGTCGTAGATTTTCACCTCGGAGATGATATCTTCCTTCAGGGAGTTAATCCACCTGGTAATGGCATCGAAGCTAATACTCCGGTCGAACAGAAGGGATATGTCACGGCTAATGGCTGGGAACTTAGGTAGAGGCTGAAATTTCACCAACGATGCCTCTGCCTTCAAGAGGAGCTCCAAATCTAACTGCGCCATATAAACACTCTGAGGGATCTCCAACTGAGCGCAGATGTGCGGGTGGAGCATACCCATATGTCCTATCGGACGGTGGTTACAACGGATCACAGCCACCCCGGCGGGATGATAGAAATCGATGTTATCCGGCGCAAAGCTCAGAGTTTCCCAGCCGAAACGGCGAAAAAGAAACTCAATGACCCCTTTGAGGTCGTAAAAATCAAACTCTCTCTCCCCGTCCTTCCAGTAGTGTTCGGCAAAATTACCGGTGGCTGCAATCCCCAAGGTCTCCCGCTCCTCGGGCCGCTTCTTCCCTTTCACCAGATGATAGACCTTCCCTATCTCAAAGAGCTTGATGTTTTTTATCCCTCGATTAATGTTCCACGCCAGATTGGATACCATAGCGGGGAGAAGACTTGTGCGAAGAATCCCCATCTGCTCGGCAATAGGGTTTTGCAATTTTACGGCCTGCTTAGCTTCCAACCGGAACAGGCGGTCAATATTATCGTCAACAAAGGTGTAGTTGACGACTTCGTAATAACCAGCTGCGATCATTGTTCTTCGGATAAGCCTCTCCCGCTCAACCCAGTTCGGAGCGCCAGCATTTTGCCCTCGCCAGAGGGGCATGGTGGAGGGTATTTGGTCGTATCCGTAAAGTCTGGCTACCTCCTCTATGAGGTCGATTTCCTTTTCTATATCCCAGCGGTAGGAGGGTATGGTTACCGTCCAGCTGTCGTCATCCCTCCGCTGGAGCTCAAAATTCAGTCTGGTCAAGAGCTGCTCTACCCTTCGTTTCTCAACTGTGACCCCTAAGAGGCTGTTCACTCTGCTTGACCTCAGCCAGGTCTTCCTTGGCTGCAGGGGTTGAGGATGGGTATCTATTACTCCGGAGCAAATCTCACCTGCGCCTAACTCCTGGATAAGGTGGCAGGTTCTCTCAATAGCCTTAGTCAACGCGTGTGGGTCGGTTCCTCGTTCAAAGCGATACGAGGCATCGGAGCTCAGGTTGAGCTTCTTAGAAGTTCTTCTCACAGATGGGGGGTCGAAATAGGCGCTCTCAATAAATATATCGGTAGTCTTTTGAGTTATCTCCGAGTTGGTCCCGCCCATCACTCCCGCGATGGCGATGGGACGGTTCTGGTCGGCGATAATCAGCATATCGCTCTCCAGCACCCGCTCCACCCCATCGATGGTGCGAATTTTCTCGCCTGCACGAGCCCTCCGCACTATGACCTCATGCCCCAGCACGGAGCCCAGATCGAAGGCGTGGAGAGGATGTCCCAACTCAGCCAGGACAAAATTGGTTATATCCACCACATTATTTATCGGTCTGAGTCCCACAGCCAGTAGCCTCTCTACTAACCAATCGGGTGAGGGAGCTATTTTCACCCCTTTAACCACCTTGCCGCAGTAGCGGGGGCAGAGGTCGGGCGCTTCCAATTTTACCTGAACCAGGTCGCCTGCTTTTTTCTTTGTTTCGGTATAGGTCATTGGAGGGAGAGTCATCTTCTTGCCGAGCAGAGCGGCTATCTCCCGGCTCAATCCCAGTATGCTCAGGCAATCGCCACGGTTGGGGGTAATCTCAATGTCAAAGATATAGTCATCCCCGCTGGAGCTTATCGATTCCACTCCCAGCCCTACCATGGATAAGCGGTCGGCTAACTCCTGGGTCTCGATGTCTATATTAACAAAAGATTTCAACCAATTCCAACTGTATCTCATATTATCTCTCTAAATTGCTGCAAAAAGCGAAGGTCGTTTTCATAAAAGAGGCGAGCATCCTCTATTTGATAGAGTATTAAGGCAACTCTATCTATCCCCAGCCCCCAGGCGAAGCCGGAATATTTCTCCGTGTCGTAGCCAACCACCTTGAAGACATTAGGATGAACCATCCCTGAGCCCAGTATCTCGATCCAACCGCTGTTCTTGCATAAACGGCACCCCTTCCCATTACAGTGGAAACAGCTTATATCCAAATCTGCGCTCGGCTCTGTGAAGGGGAAGAAGCTGGGGCGAAACCTGGCTCTGGTCTCCTTTCCGAATAGCTTGCGGACAAAGTACTCCAGGGTGCCCTTTAAATCTCCAAGGGTTATCCCCTCATCTACCACCAGCCCTTCCATCTGGAAGAAATTGGGGGTATGGGTTATATCCCAATCCCGGCGAAAGCACCTTCCGGGGACGATGATTCTAATCGGAGGCTCTCTTTTCTCCATCACTCTCACCTGAACCGGGGAAGTCTGGGTTCTCAGCAAGAGCTCCTCATTGATTAAGAAGGTAGCCTGGGAGTCGCGGGCGGGATGGTCCTTGGGGAAGTTCAAAGCTACGAAGTTGTAATAGTCGGTCTCAATATCCGGTCCATCTTCAATGGTGTAGCCCAGTTCCAAGAAGATTTTTTCTATCTCCTCTCTGACCAGCATAATAGGATGGAGACACCCCAGGGGTGGAAGCCTCCCGGGGATGGTTATATCGATTTGAGCTTCTCTAATGCGCCTCACTTCCTCCTCAGCTTCCAGCCTCTTCTGGCGGAGAGTTAACTCCTTCTCCATGAAGTATTTGATCTCGTTAGCTAACTTGCCTACCTCTGGTCTCTCTTCAACGGGCAGAAGAGGAATCTCCTTCAGGGCTACGGTGAGAAGCCCCCTCTTTCGGCTGAGATACTTATTTTTTAGCTCAGCCAAATAGCGGAGATCTACCACCGCCTCTAACTCAGATTGAAACGCTTTCTTAAACTTTAAGAGCCTACTCTTCACCTTTCTTACTTCCCTTAAAAGTAGATGAAGTCCACTTAAGAGGTGCTGAGTTCCTGCCGGGCTATTTTAGCCAGTGCGGAGAAGCATTGAGGGTCGGAGACTGCTATTTCGGCGAGAATCTTGCGGTCCAGATTCACCCCTGCCGATTTTAATCCGGTGATGAAGCTGGAGTAAGAGAGGTCGTTCAGTCGGGCTGCAGCCCCGATTCGGGTAATCCATAGACGGCGGAAATCCCTTTTTCTCCTCCGTCTGTCTCGATAGGCGTAGCAGAGAGATTTATCAACCGCTTCCCTGGCGGTTCTATAAAGCCTGCTTCTGGCGCCATAGTAGCCCTTGGCTAATTTTAAAATCTTTTTTCTTCTTTGTAAGTGTTTTGATCCTCTTTTAACCCTTGGCATTGTTTAACTTCCGAATGCTAAAAATTTTGGTAAGAACCCTCCTCAGATTGCCATCCTTATAGAAGAGCCTTCTTTAGCAAGGAAGGCTCTTCAAGAATAAGGGAGCATCTTCCGAACCTTACCGCTCTCCCTGGAGCTGACCACTTCCTTTTTTCTCAAGCTCCTCTTTCTCTTGGAGGTTTTCTTGGTCAGCAGGTGGCTCCGGCAAGCTTTGTTGCGAAGAATCTTGCCCGAAGCGGTTCTGTGAAACCTTTTCGCCGCTCCTTTTTTGGTTTTAAGCTTAGGCATTGTCAATCCTTCATCGCAAAAGTAATTTCTTCCCGCTCACGGCATTCCTTCTCCTCCGCAAGCTGCTTCCCTTAAGGCTCTTCTTAAATTAAGTATATATCAGACCTTTTTAGGTGAAATGAGCATGCTCATGGTATGACCTTCTAATCTCTCCCTTTTTTCAAAATTTGCCACTTCTTCCAGCTCAATTATCAGGCGGTCCAAGATTCGCTCCCCTAACTCGGGGTGGGCTAACTCCCGCCCCCGAAACATGACGGTCGCTTTCACAAGATTTCCAGCGGAAAGAAACCGCAGAATGTGCCTTTTCTTGAATTGGTAGTCATGCTCGCTGATCTTGGGTCTGAACTTGATCTCCTTGAGCTGTGTTGCCCGCTGGCTTCTTTTTGCCCGCTGGGCTCTCTTGTTCTGCTGATAAATGTACTTCCCGTAGTCCATTATACGACATACCGGTGGATTGCTATCAGGTGCTAACTCCACTAAGTCCAATTCCCTTTCCTCTGCTTCCCGAAGCCCTGCCTCCAGCGACATTATACCCAGTTGCTTTCCGTCTTCGTCGATTACCCGTATCTGATTCGCCCTTATCCGTCTATTTACTCTTATCGGTCTTTGAATAGGCATCTCTCCTTGTTATTACCATTAATATTAAGGGGTTAAAGCCTTGCGGTCAATCTCCTTTTTTATTCTGTCTATAAAGCTTTCCAGAGAGAAGCTGCCCAGGTCCCCCTCCTTTCTGCTCCTGACAGCAATAGTTCCCTTCTGTTGCTCCTTTTCACCAACAATGAGCATGTAGGGAGTTTTTTGTAATTCCGCCTCTCTGACTTTATATCCTACTTTCTCGTTTCTAAGGTTTATATCAGTTCGCAGCTGGTGGACTTCGAGCTGGGAGGAGACTTTTCTGGCATACTCTTTATAACGGTCACTCACCGGTATAATGACCACCTGGGAGGGGGCTAACCATAAGGGGAAACACCCATTATAGTGCTCGATTAGAATTCCCACAAACCTCTCCAGGGAGCCGAGAATTGCCCGGTGGACAAGAAATACAGAGTGTTCTTTTGAGTCCTTTCCTATGTAATTCACCTCCAGAAGCCCGGGGAGGTTGAAGTCGAACTGGATGGTGGTCACCTGCCAACCCCGTCCTAAGGAATCTATCAGCTTGATATCTATCTTGGGTCCATAAAATACAGCTTCTCCTTCCTGCCGTTTGTACGACAGGCTCCTTCTCTCCAGGGCTTCAACCAGAGCTCTCTCAGCCTTCTCCCACTCTTCATCCCCACCGGCATAGCTCCCCTTATCCTTGGGGTCTCTGACGGAAAGCTCCACCTTATATTCTTCAAAGCCAAAGGTTGATAGGAGAAATTTAGTGAAATCGAGCAGCTCCACAATCTCCCCCGGCAGCTGCTCTGGTGTGCAAAAGATATGGGCATCGTCCTGGGTAAAACCGCGGACTCGCAGCATTCCGTGCAGCACCCCGGATTTTTCATAGCGGTAAACGGTCCCCATCTCGGTATATTTTACGGGCAGCTCACGATAGCTACGGAGGCGCGATTTATAAATCAGAATATGACCGACGCAGTTCATCGGCTTCAGCACATATTCTTCGTCCTCTACGGAAAGGGGATACATGTAGTGCCGATAAAAGCGGAAATGCCCCGATGCCTTCCACAGGTCAGCGGGAGCTATATGGGGGGTCTTGACAAGTTGATAGCCCCTCTTCAGGTGCTCTGCAATCAAGAACTCCTCAATCAGATGGCAAATAAGGGCTCCCTTCGGGTGCCAGTAGACTAACCCCGGTCCTCCTTTCTCCTCAATGCTGAACAGCTCTAACTGCCTCCCCAGTTTCCGATGGTCTCTCCGCTTAGCCTCTTCCATCTGCTGGAGATAGGTATCCAGCTCCTCCGGGGTAAAAAAGGCGTTGCCATAGATGCGCTGCAGCATGGGATTTCCCTCGTCCCCCTTCCAGTAAGCTCCGGCCACACTGAGGAGTTTGAAGGCTTTGATCTTTCCTGTAGAGGGGAGATGAGGTCCCCGGCAAAAGTCAACAAAGCTCCCATTCTTATAACAGACCGCCAGCTTATCAACCTTTTCCTCAATAATCTCTACCTTCATCCACTCGTTCCTCTCGCTGAACAGCTTGAGCGCCTTTTCCTTGGAGCACTCCATACGCAGAAAAGGCTCATCCTTCTCTATAATCTCCCTCATTCGGGCTTCAATCTTCTCCAAATCTTCGGGGGTGAAAGGCACATCGCGCTGGAAGTCGTAGTAGAATCCCTCTTCAATAGAGGGACCGATGCCAACCTTCACTTCGGGAAACAGCTCGGTGACCGCCTGCGCCAGCACATGAGAGGCGCTGTGGCGGCAGATTTCCAGTGCTACAGGCGAGCCAATGGATATTATTTCCACCGTGGAGTCTTGTTGGAGGGGATGGGAGAGGTCAACCAATTCACCGTTAACCTTCCCCGCTACAGCCTGGGAGAGGAGACTTTCATCCCACCTCTCTATTGCTTCTTTGAGGGTTATCTTTTTAGGTAACTCTTCCTGACTCCCATCAGGATGAGTTATCCGTATCGCTTCCTTCACTACTCCACTCGTTATTATCTGCTCTTGGGTTGCCCTCAAGAGCACCCTCTGAATTTGTCAACCTCAAAGGTATTTGTCTAAATAAAAATTTGGTAGGCACGGGCGGATTTGAACCGCCGACCTCTACCGTGTCAAGGTAGCGCTCCCCCCCTGAGCTACGTGCCTACTCTTTACATCAATCCGACTTTCCCTGTTATCAAACTGTCTTCTACAAAACTTTATTATATTATATAGCAAAATTAAAACGCCTTGTCAACAATATTTTAACTACATTGCCCCTATCCGCTGGGCTGAGAGAATAAATTTTCTGATATTCCCTCTTCAGATACCAGCGTGAGCTTTTGAGCTTTGTGAGCGAATTGATCAAAGCTGCCCCATCCTTGAGTATATAAAGTGTAGCTTTTTGCGCTTTTCCCTGGCTACTATCCACAGGCATATTCCTCACATGCATGAAAAAGGTTTCGTCTATCGGCGTAAGAACCGAAGGGAACCGCTGGAGCTGGTTCCGGCGGAGATGGATATGAAAGCCCGTAAGATAATCCTGATGGGGCGGGTGAATGTCAGCTGTACTATCGAGAATGTATAGTATATGGAGACTATTCCCCTCTCCCAAGAAGATATGCAGGACAGATACCTCAGCTATGTTCTTATGGTTTAATATACGACTGGCAGAAAAGCTAAATTTTTAATTGACTTCTCAGTGGTAGTGTGCTATTGTTTTATCTATCGTGGAAGGAGGTGCAGACGAATAGATTGGTCAAAAGTTATCAAAATATTTTGAACTTTACACTCTACGAGAGCAATTTCTATTCTATCCCGGTAAATGCGCTTGTGAAGGAGAACTTGCCGGTGGTTGATTTTTCTTTCCCACAAATAGAAAACAAGTGGTAATTCTCCTCGCCGCGGTGGTAGGGGGGATTTACCTTATTAAAAAGAAGGGGGTAGATAATATGGTTCGTCAGAATGGTTTTACAATTTCGGTTTTTCTGGTAATCATTCTTGCCATCTCCGGGATGCTGTGCGCGCAGAGGGTGATTGACCTGGATAAGGTGTGGGGGGATATGCGGGTGCTGGGGAA
>JAOUOQ010000211.1 GCA_029880275.1 Candidatus Aminicenantota bacterium
TCGATGAAGAGAGCACCAGGCTGATAAGGGAGTATACCACATCCGAGAAGTTCCTCAGTCCGCTGGTAGACCACCTTCCGGATTCTGACGAAGTTCCCTCCCCGCGCGAGGTTTTAGGCTATGTGGTGGGTACGCCGGAAAAGCTCACCTACTATGAGGATATAATCCGCTATATGAAGACTCTATCCGAAAAGTCCCCGGCGGTGGAGCTTTTTCCCATCGGACTAACCGATGAGGGACGCACCCTTTACATAGTGGCCATCTCCGACCCCCAAACCATCAATGATCTTGAGCGATACAAGAAGTTTACCGCAGCATTAGCAGACCCTCGCCTCACCCCTGAAGAGGAGGCGCAGGAGATAATCGCCCAGGCGAAGCCCATGTACTGGATAACCTGCAACCTGCATTCCTCGGAGAACGGCAGTGCCGAGATGTCGATGGAGCTCGCTTACCGATTAGCTGTCTCCGAAGAGCCCCTAATCAAAGCCATTCGTCAAAACTGCATCGTTATGATAACCCCTTGCGCCGAGCCGGATGGACACGACCGCTACACCGATTGGTATTATCGCTACACCAAAGGAATAACCGACGAAGAGGATCGTTTTCCC
The DNA here is from genome assembly GCA_029880275.1 of Candidatus Aminicenantota bacterium. Classification (GTDB taxonomy): domain Bacteria; phylum Acidobacteriota; class B3-B38; order Guanabaribacteriales; family B3-B38; genus Guanabaribacterium. The sequence goes on from JAOUOQ010000211.1 coordinate 609, forward strand.
GGGCCCCCTTATTGGGGAAAGTATGTCTTTCACGATAATAATCGTGACGGGCTCCAAATTTCCCAGCTAATCACCAAGGCTTTTCTGCATGCTTTTCTGGAATGGCACCCCCAGGTGTGGCACGACCTCCACGAGTCCATCGCCCTGCTCTATGTCTCCACAGGCACCGGTCCTTATTATCCGACCTTTGACCCCATCGTGATGAGCGAGTGGCAGTTGCTTTCGCACTGGGAGGTGGAGGAGCTTACCAGGATGGGCATGCCCGGAGTATGGACCCACGCCTTCTTTACCGGATGGTATCCAGGCTACCTCTCCTTTCTGGCTAACACCCACAATGCCATCGGGAGGTTTTACGAGACATTTGGCAACGGCGGCGCCACCACCATGGAAAGGAAGCTGGCAGATAGGGAGCGAGGTAGATTGGGTGCCACCAAGCAAGAGTGGTATCGCCCTCTACCCCCGGATGACAAGGTGACATGGTCTATAAGGAATAACATAAATTATCAGCAGACTGCGCTCCTCTGCGTGCTTAAGCTGGTAGCCACTCAAAAAGATACTATTCTCTACAACTTCTGGAAGAAGGGGAAGAACGCCATTGAGAAGGGGAGCAGCGAGCCCCCTTACGCCTGGATTATCCCCACCGACCAGCGTCATCCGGTGGAGACGGTGAATGTCATCAACCTCCTCCAGAAGCAAGGGGTAGAGGTACATCGCTTGGATAAGGAATTCAAGTTAGAGGAAAAAACTTACCCGGCGGGTTCCTTGGTAGTGCGCATGGACCAGCCCTATCGGGTGTGCGCTAAAACTTACCTGGAGGTGCAGAGGTACCCTGCTGATGCTGGGCGCTCTTACGACGATGTAGGCTGGACAGTAGGCTACCTGCGAGGGGTGGAAACCGTCCGCATTGACGACCCTGGCATTCTGGAGGCTCCTATGACCTTGCTGAAAGAGGAGCTTAGAGCTACCGGAACCGTAGTCGGGGGAAAGGCGAAAAGATATTACGCTGTCCCTCATAATGGGATTAATAATTTAATCACTGCTCGCTTCCTGTTGCAGCCCTATCAGGTTTTTGCCATAGAAGAGGAGTTCCAGGCAGGGGAGAGAGTTTTCCCGCCGGGCTCGTGGCTCATCCCCGCAGACGGTAAAGATGAAGAGCAGTTATCAAAGCTGCGGAATATCGCCAGAGAGCTGGGTCTTACCATCTGCGCCATTGATGAGGAGGTGGAGGTCAAGAAGCATGCCATGGACCTCCCCCGCATTGCCGTCTATCATACCTGGTCTAATACCCAGGATTCGGGCTGGGTGAGATATACCTTTGATGCTTATAAAATACCGTACACGCTCATATCAAAGGACCGACTGAGAGCGGGAGGTCTTAACGATGATTTTGATGTCATAGTCTTTCCCTCCCAGGGTGGGTATGGTGATGCCAGGCAGATAGTTCACGGTGTAGACCCCGAGAAGGGTCCCATGCCTTACACCAGGACCGAGCAGTTTAAATTCCACGGCGTTATCGACAGCACCGAAGATATGACCGGGGGAATGGGGCTGGAGGGTCTTGTTGACCTGCAGAGGTTTGTTCAGGAGGGAGGGGTGCTCGTTACTCTGGGAAGTGCCAGTACTGTTCCCTTGAGCTTTGGGCTGGTGGGAAACATCGGTATCTCCCGCGAGGGAATGGGCGGAGCGCAAGGAGGAGAGGCTCTCTTTGTCCCCGGCTCTATTATCAAAGGTGAGGTGGTTAGCGATAAAAGCCCCATCACCCACGGCTATCAGAAGGATTTTCCCATATTCTATCGGCATTCTTTCCTTTTCAGCGTCCCCAAAAAGGAGGAACGATTTATCGTGGTAAAGTATGCCGATACAGATGAAATCTGCCTCAGCGGACTGGTGAGAGGAGCCAGAGCGTTAAGGGGAAAAGCAGCGGTGGTCGATTATCCGTTGGGCGAGGGGCGGATAGTTATGTTCAGCTCAATCCCCTCCATCGCTTCCTGAGCCAGGGCGATTTCATGCTCGTCTTTAATATACTTCTCAACTATAACTATTTAGGGAGCTGATGTAATTTTTCCGCTTTAGCTGCTATACTTTTTATCGGCTCTTTTTGGAAATGGAGGAATAGTGGTAATTGATAGGACGGGATGTCTTACTCTCTAATAAGGGGGTGATGCGTAAAAGAAGGATAAGGTAGTGTAATGCCACTTCTAAGAAAGAATTCCATTTTAGAAAGGAGTGAGACCATGTACAGAAGGACTTTTTATTCTTTGAGATTTATAGTTATGGCTATCTTGATTTTGCTTGCAGGTGGGGTAGTTTCCTTTGCCCAGAGGGTTCCCGCTCCCGAGGAAATCCTCGGCTTCAAGGTGGGAGCCGATTTCCACCTGGCAACCTACCAACAAGCCATTGAGTATTTCAGAGCCCTGGAGAAAGCTTCCCCCATGATAAAGCTGTTTGAGATAGGGAAGACCTCTATGGGGAAGCCGATGATCTATGCCGTGATCACCTCAGCGGAGAACATGACCCAGCTGGACCGTTTTAAGGAAATCTCCAATAAGCTGGCTCTGGTTGAGGGGCTGACCGACGAGGATGCCCGCCGCCTGGCTGCCGAGGGAAAGGCGATAGTGTATATTGATGGTGGTCTCCACGCCTCCGAGTGTGCCCCGGCACAGCACAATATCCAGCTGGCATATGACCTGCTGACATCGGAAGACCCTGACATCCGCTTCATCCTTGACCAAACCATACTTGTCCTCGTCTTTGCCAATCCCGATGGAATGGATATGCTGGCTGAGTGGTATCAACCCAATGTGGGCACGCCCTACG
>JAOUOQ010000212.1 GCA_029880275.1 Candidatus Aminicenantota bacterium
CCTTTGGTGGTGTCTTGCCTTTATTGTGATTTAAAATCTCTCTTCCTCCGTTTATCTGGGAGTATTTTCGTTAAGGTTATCGCTGAGGTGAGCTACCTTCCCACACAGGAGTATTTGAACCCCAGGCGTCTTATTTTAACGGGATCATATACATTGCGCAGGTCAATCATTACCGGGCTTTTCATAAGATTCACTATCCGTTCGAGGTCGAGGATGCGGAACTGATTCCACTCAGTGACCAACACCAATGCATCAGCCCCCTGGGCTATCTGGTAAGCATCCTCACCATATTCCACTTCAGGGAGGACGGCTCGTGCACTCTCTATGGCGGCGGGGTCGTAGGCTTTTACCTTCGCTCCCTTTTTTAAGAGCTGTTTGATGATGAAAATAGCCGGTGCCTCTCGGATGTCGTCGGTATTGGGTTTAAAGGACAAACCAAGAATGCCGATTGTTTTGCCACTAATCTCCCCTATGACTTCCTCAATCTTGGATATCATTAATTCCCTTTGCTTTCTGTTAATCTTCAAGACGGCATTGGCTATTTCAAACCTGTAACCGCACTTATTGGCTATCTGTATGATAGCCTTGGTGTCTTTAGGGAAGCAGGAGCCACCAAAACCCGGACCGGGATGGAGGAATTTTGGTCCGATGCGCCGGTCAAGCCCCATTCCTTTAGCGACCTGATGGACATCAGCACCTACCTTCTCACATATATTGGCTATTTCGTTGATAAAGGATATTTTGGTAGCCAGGAATGCGTTAGAGGCATATTTTATCATCTCGGCAGTGGCGACATCGGTGATGACAAAGGGTGTCTCAATCAGATAGAGGGGGCTGTAGAGGTCTTTCATAATAGCGATGGCCTCGCTGCTCTCCGCCCCGATGATCACACGATTAGGTCTCATAAAATCCTCAATAGCGGAGCCTTCCCTCAGGAATTCGGGATTAGATACCACATCGAATTTCACCTTTTCCTTCTGGTATTGATGAATAATGCGCTTTATCCGCTCACCAGTACCCACAGGAACGGTGCTTTTGGTGACAATCACTTTATAGCCGTTCATATTTTCCGCAATACTTCTGGCTACGGCATCAATGTAAGAGAGGTCAGTGGAACCATCCCTTCGTGGTGGGGTGCCTACGGCAATAAATATAACCAGCGCCTTCTTCACTCCCTCTTCGAGATCGGTGGTAAAGGAGAGGCGTCCCTCCTTCATATTCTTCCTTATCTTCTCTTCCAGACCGGGTTCGAAGATAGGAACTACGCCCCTTTGCAACAGTTCTACCTTTTTGGCGTTGTTGTCAATGCAGGTGACTCTAACACCAAACTCAGCAAAACAGGCCCCAGTAACTAATCCCACATAGCCAGTACCCACGACACATATGTTCATCGTGGACCACCCTTTTGGTATACTCAAAAGCTCTTTTCCTTTTTTACTCCATCAACATGCAATTATCAATATTACATAAGATTCTTAAGTAAAAATTACCAAAATATTGGCATATTGTCAATATAAAAAAAGAGTTCCTCTTTACAGGCTTAATTATACGATAGCTTTTTCAGCAGATTCGGTAGATTGTCCGAAGGATAGATTATGGTGATAAAGCTAATCTCTATTTGCTCGCAAAATAACTTTCATTTACTTTGACTTTTTGGAGTTGGTATGATATTTTTAGGATGGTTAAGAGGTTGTTATTATGGACGATCTTCTATATGAAAAGCTGAGGGTTCTTCTCTGCGGAGTGCAAGTTCCTTTTGTTTGGGGAGGAGCGGAAACTCTGCTGCAATCCCTTGAGGAGAACCTGAGAAGAGTGGGGCACCTGGTGGAGGTGGTGAAGATACCCTTTAAATGGTATCCTAAAGACCAGCTTTTCAACCAATGCCTCATTTGGAGATTGCTCGACTTAAACGAAAGTATGGGCGAGCCGATAGACCTACTGATTTCCACCAAGTTTCCCTCCTACCTGGTGAAGCATCCCCATAAAGTGGTCTGGTTAGTTCATCAACATCGGGAGATATACGATCGTTATGGGGGTAAATATTCTTCTTTCAGCAACAGCATTCCGGACAACCAGATGAGGGAAAAGCTCATCAAGATGGATACCGAGGCTCTGCAGGAGGCGAAGCGGGTATTCGCTATCTCTGGCAATGTTCAAAGGCGTTGCCAGAAGTTCAATGGGGTTGATTCCCAGCTCCTCTATCCACCACTCTCTCACCCAGAAAAATATTATCATCAGGAATATGGGGATTATATTTTATCGGTATGCCGGCTTGAAGAGGATAAGCGGGTAGACCTTCTACTAAAGGCTTTATCTCACGGTGATGACAGGGTCAAAGCTTTTATTGTGGGACGAGGAACCAAGGAGGAGGAGCTGAAACAACTTGCCTTTTTATTGGATTTGACCGATAGGGTGGAGTTTCTGGGCTGGGTTGAAAAAGAGAGGCTTTATCAGCTCTATGCCGGCTGTATGGGGGTCTTCTACTCGCCAATGGATGAGGATTTCGGCTTGGTCACCCTGGAAGCCTTCCAGTCAAAGAAGCCAGTGATAACCTGTCAGGATTCCGGTGGGACGCTGGAGTTTGTCTTTGATGGGGTCAGCGGCTTTGTCACCGCACCCGACCCCCATCAGATGAGCGAGCTTATCAACCAGCTCTACTCCGATAGAGCCCTCTGCCAGAAAATGGGTGAAGAAGGGTATCAGCGGGTGAAGGGGATAACCTGGGATAAAACCCTCAGCCAGCTCCTGCAGGGGTAAATGAACTCACCTCTGAAATTATCCATAATAATTCTCCCCTTTCGGTGGGATAATCTGACCTTTAGCCAAAGAGATAGCCCCCTCTCTTATTGATGATAAATGATTTGACAACAGAATCCCCAAAAGATAGAATATCATCCTCAATACATCTTTTGTTTTTAAACAATAGCTGAAATATCGCCAAGGAACATGAGGCATGAGAAAAAGGGATGTTGAGCTTCTCATAGGAGATGAGGCGGTCGCTCTGGGAGCGCTCCATGCGGGGATAAGCGGTTGCTATTCCTACCCGGGAACCCCGGCTACCGAGATTTTGGAATATGTCCAGCAGCACTCCCTGACGCTTCAGCCCATCCATGCCCAATGGTCGGCTAATGAAAAGGTCGCCTATGAAGAAGCACTGGGGGTATCCTTTGTTGGCAAGAGAGCTTTAGTCTCCATGAAGCATGTGGGATTAAATGTGGCTGCCGACCCCTTTATAAACTCCTGCATAACCGGAGTAGAAGGGGGGTTGGTGCTGGTAGTAGCCGATGACCCCGCTATGCACAGCTCACAGAACGAGCAAGACAGCCGCTACTATGCCCGATTTGCACAGATTATATGCCTGGAGCCTACCAATCAGCAGGAAGCCTATGATATGACCCGAGAGGCTTTTGACCTATCCGAGAGG
>JAOUOQ010000213.1 GCA_029880275.1 Candidatus Aminicenantota bacterium
ATCGATGTGCAGCGAGCTAAACCTTTCACCTATCCCGGTGTATCAGAGGGTCAGTCTCAGCATACCACCCATTTCGTGGTTGCCGATTCGTGGGGGAATGTTGTCAGTGCTACTCAGACTCTCGGCAATGCCTTTGGCAGCCGCATAATGCCGCAGGGAACCGGAATCTGGCTTAATAATTCCCTTGCCTACTGCACCTTTGAGCCGAAGGGAAATCCCATGGATGCCCATCCGGGACGAAGAAAACTCTCGGGGGATTGTCCCACCATAATTGTGCGAAATGGTAAGCCCTGGGTGGCTATTGGTACTCCCGGTGGACACACCATCGGTCAAACCGTGCCGCAGATGGTAATGAATATCATTGACTTTGGTATGAATATTCAAGACGCTATCGCATCACCAAGGGTAAGCTTCATAGAACCAGACTTCATCGCAGTTGAAGAGGATATAACTGAAGATGTGAGGAACAAGCTCAGCTCAATGGGGCATAATATACGGGTGGTAAAGAAACCCGGTGGCCTCGGAAACGCCCACGGTCTTATTGTTGAATATGGAGACAACGGAAAACCGGTTCGTTTTACTGGAGCCTCCGACCCCCGCGGCAAAGGTTTAGCTCAAGGCTACTAAGTTAACCACTCTTAATCTCAAGCGAACCTCACTCATTACAAAAATCAACTATCGTTGCATTTTTATCTTGACTAATGCAATATATGGAGCTATATTTAATTTATGTAACCAAGGAGGCAAGTTATAGAAAGCAAATAATTTATTAAACAAACCCTTATTAAAAACAAGGAGGTGAGTCAGAGCGATAGTATTTTGAGAGTATGATTTTTACCATGGGTGCATTATTGCATAGATTCCTCCGCATGAGACAAGCTGGAGCACAATTAGTAACTACTTGAAGAAAATCATACAAAAAAAGAAAATTGTTGTAAACTCAGAAAACAAACTCCTATCCCCGCCTCAAATTTACGCAGTAAGATGCTTTGAACACTCCGTATAAAAAACTTGCTCAAAGTTCTAAAGCCTGAAATACCTTAAATAGAAGAATTAACAAGCAAAACCATTCTATATCACCATTTTTACTTATGAATGCCTATAGACCAATAAAGGACATTGATAGGAAATATTGGCCATCCTTCCTGATTAATGTATTTAAATATATTGAAAACAATCATACAAAGAAATTATATCTTGATGAGATTGCCAAAAGGGCTAATTTGAGCAAGTATCATTTTTGCAAAATATTCAAGATATTAACCGACCAAACTGTCATCGAATATGTTAATACTGTAAGAATAGAGAAAGCGAAAAAGCTACTAAAGAAATCGTTTTTTAATATCACAGAAATTTGCTTTAAAGTCGGTTATTCCGATATATCAAACTTTAATAGGACATTCAAAAAAGTTGTGGGAATATCTCCCTCAGAATATCGGGAAAATCAAACAAGATAGTCTAAATAAATAGCAATATAATCCTAAAATAAAACAACATACCCGTAGCATATAACAAAATGATAATTTAAAGTTGCTTATATTATGGGCATAAATTTAGCTTTTATCTATTTATATTTAACAGATTGACATATTCCACTCCTATTTTGAGGTGAATCGGGAAACAAATTCTCCCCTTTTGATTTGTCGAGTCCATGTGGCTAATAGCTAGCTCAAGTCCCTTCATCTTTTTAGATAAAAATTGCCAAGTATAAAAGATAAATTATTAGTTAGGGAAATTTATAGTAAGCGCTTAACAATAAAAATAAATTTTAAAAGGAGGTTTGAGGTTATATATTTAAGTTCTAAACTTTGAAGAAAAATACAAAAAATATTAGAAAACTATAAACATATACTAATATAAATAAAAAAGATGTAAACGAATATAAGTTAAGACTTAACAACAAAATAGGAAGATATAAGAACTTCAGTTCTTATATACAGGAGTTAGTTGAAATCTACAAAATATAGAAAGGAGAGGAAAAATGGCAGACTCAATACTGAGCATCATCATCAGGGACCCAACTCATCCCTGCGCTCCGTATCAAAGTAGCAAACATTCATTTCGGGTCCAAATCTTTCATTGTGACGGTAAGCCCCTTTTTTGGAAGGGCGTCAACTTAGGCCTGCCAGGATTGTGGCTGGCTGAGCCAGGTGCTGCGGGTGGCCGTATCCACGCCCAAGTCAAGGTGCCGCCTGGTTGTTACCTTGTTCGTGCCATCGCTCAGTGTAAAAATGTCATAACGGACTGGGCATATGTTGGCGTCAGCTGCGGTCAAACGGTGTGTGTGAATCTGACGATCCCTACCGTTAAGCACTGCATTCAGCGCACCATCGCTGCCTTGCACCTTGGCACGCTCGACCCCCCTGAAGGGGAGAAAAGGGTTGCGGAGGTAATGCCCAGAGAGGTTGAAGAAGCGATAAGATTTCTAAGGATTATCGGCGACAAGCTCCCACCGGATCCGCCAGAGTTCCCAACAACGCCGACAGAAAAGGAGATCACTGAGTTTCTTAAAAAGTAAGATAGAGCTTAATCATAGCATACACAATGGCAGCAAGATAATAGCTATCGCACCAGCTAAAAAGGTATTGCTGAATTCAATATGCTTCGTCAAAATTGCATCTGACGATTTCGGCAACCGCGTAAAGGTTTTACATCATACTTATCAGCTTGCTGCAATTGCTTGACAACCTGCAGGGGTGGCGTGCATGAGGCAGAGAAAGGAGGAGTGCCAATAAGGCGAAAATAGGGGCCCGGTCGAAGCGACCGGGGAGAGAAACAAACTTTGCTCTCAAAAATTAAGAAAGGAGATGCCCATGGTTAAGGAAAACAAACAAGCTCAGTTCAAGCTCATTATACCTTTAGATGCGTCCGGAATCAAGGACTTTAAGCCGGAACAGGATGTCAAGATCGTTGTCCAGGCCCGTGATGGCTCCTTTCAATCCAAGACGGTTAAGCTCAACGCGCAGGGAAAGGGAACTGCCACTTTTACCTTCCGAAAGAAGCCTGGAGCGTTGCACGTTGTGGTAGGTCCAGACAGCGCGTCGGAGGAAGAACTATTAGGCATGCAGACCATCAGCCTCAACATTTCAGTCCGCCATTGGCTGGAGAAGCCAGAGCTGACGCTCAAGCCCATCCGGGTTCCCCCCTACTACTGGTACTGGTGGCTGCGATGGTGCCGGACTTTCACTATCCGCGGCCAAATCGTGTGTCCGGACGGTAGACCGGTGCCTGGAGCAAAAGTCTGCGCCTACGATGTGGACCCATGGTGGTGGTGGTCCAGTAGACAACAAGTAGGATGTGACACGACCGATGCGACCGGCGCATTCGAGATCAAATTCCGCTGGTGTTGCGGCTGGTGGCCTTGGTGGTGGTGGCGACACCGAGTCTGGCATCTGGAGCCAATCCTGGCCGAGCGCATC